>JAJDBZ010000442.1 GCA_029261095.1 Candidatus Omnitrophota bacterium
AAACCAGAGTTGCGAATACCTGACCTTTTCGATGGCGGCTCGGGGCAGGGTTTCCGGAGGGAGGATGAACCCTAGCAAAAACTCGTTAAAAGCCAGCGCGAAGAAGGCAAGGAGGCTACCCCCGAGGATAAGGAGCATCCATGCCATACGGTCGGGGGGGGGTGGATGGGTTTCGATCGCTCTTTCCTCGTTCATGATCTACCCCGCGCCATTCCCAAGATTGATCGACCTCGCGCCGCCCTCCTCCACCCGGTCAGATGATGATGGAAAGGGTCTCGGCACCATCTCGATTTGAGGTGAGGGGGTGATTTTGAGTCGAGGTCGCATTCGTTGTAGACTATTTCATGGAGCGCGTTTGCATAGCCTCGACTCCGTCTATTTTCAACAACCGATCGGGGGAACCCGAGGAGCGTATTCGTACTAGGGCCGATTGCCGACCAGGGTCAATCATCGAGTGAACAGGAGATAAAATGAATCTGGATCATTATGTAACACTTGGGAAATCGGGTTTGCGCGTCTCTCCCCTCTGTCTGGGAACGATGACTTTTGGGAAGGATTGGGGATGGGGGGGGACCCCAGAGGAGAGTTTCAAGATTCTCGACACCTATCTCGGGGCGGGTGGGAACTTCCTCGATACCGCCAATGTTTACACCAAGGGACACAGCGAAAAGATTATTGGGGATTACTTCGTCAAGAACAGCTCCAAGCGAGACCGCACGGTGATCGCCACCAAGTTCATGGGAAACCTGTACAACGGAGACCCCAACGGAGGGGGTGCCAGTCGAAAGAGCATTATCTCCGCCTGTGAACAGAGCCTTCGACGGCTCCAGATCGACTATATCGATCTCTACTGGATGCATTTCTGGGACAACCTGACGCCAATGGAAGAGACATTGCTCGCTCTCCAGGACCTCGTCCAGTCGGGCAAGGTGCGGTATCTCGGGTTCAGCGACACCCCGGCTTGGAAGTGCGCGCAGGCTCAAACGTTGATCGATTGGCGTGGGTGGTCGCGACTGATCGCTTTGCAGATTGAGTACTCGTTGATCGAGCGAACAGTCGAGGGGGAACTTGTCCCGATGGCGATGGAAATGGGGATGGGGATCACTCCCTGGTCCCCCCTTAAGGGGGGTGTCTTGACCGGGAAGTACACCCGAGAAAACAAGGACTCTATCGATCCCGTGCGAGGTGAGGCGGTCAAAGACGTGCTGACTGAGGAGACGTTCAAGATCCTCGATCTCCTCCAGGCCATCGCGAAGGAGACCGAATCGACTCCGGCGGCGGTTGCCCTGGCTTGGCTCCTGGGTAAACCGGGAGTGACCTCACTCATTTTCGGCGCGCGGACCCTGGACCAACTTCAGTCAAACCTTAAATCGTTAGAGGTCGAACTGAGCGCGGATCAGTCGCAACGGTTGGATGAGGTGAGCAAACCGACCCTCAGTTTTCCACACGATTTTCTCAAGTTCGCGATGAGTGTCGCGCGATCGGGGAGCCACATCGATGGCCAAAAGTATGACGCTTGGTCGATGTGTCCAAAAACTCCTGAAGAACTTTGGTGAGGTCAGATGTGAAAACCGGAAAGACGCCGAAAATCGGTATTGCCCTTGGAAGCGGATCGGCACGGGGTTGGGCGCATCTGGGTGTTTTTCAGGCTCTGGAAGAAGCCGGGATTCCCATTGCCTGTGTTGCGGGATCAAGTATCGGGGCATTGGCGGGGGCGGTTTATACCTCGGGAAATCTTGACCGACTCTTCGAACTCGCTCCGACTATCGATTGGCGGGTTCTGGCCTCCTTCTTCGATCCGGTTTTTCCAAAATCCGGTTTGGTCGATGGAAAGAAAGTGGCCGCGTTTATCCGCAGTCATGTTCCACAGACGAACATCGAGGAACTGCCAATCCCCTTCTGCGCGGTGGCCACCGATTTGGCGACCGGCGAGGAGGTTCGCTTGATGCAGGGAGATGTGATCGAAGCGGTCCGTGCGAGCATCTCCCTCCCTGGTATCTTTACTCCCGTGAAGATCGGAGACCGACACCTGCTCGATGGCGGCATGGCAAACCCGGTTCCTGTCAGTGTTCTAAGAGATATGGGGGCGGATTTTGTGATTGCCGTCGATATCAACCACGACATCGTGGGCGGCCGCAAACATACACGAACCGCGCGGAAAACCAGGCGCTCTCAGCGTCAGCGAACACGTCTGACAAAAATTTTCGGTGAAACCAGCAAATTGGTGGAAGCGTTTGATGAGCGCATGAGTCGAGGTGAGAATCGACTCTGGAATCGTATTCGGGCGAGTCGCGACGACGATGCAACTCCGAACATCTTCAATGTTCTGACCACCTCCATTCTTATCCTGGAATCCAGGATCACGGCATCGCAACTCAAAAGCGATCCGCCAGATCTCCTGATCCAACCTGAACTCGGACATATCCGTTTCTCCGATTTCTCATGCGCCGAGGAGGGAATCGAAGCAGGGTACGAGGCCGCGAAGAAGGCGCTCCAGTCGGTATCGCTATCTTGAATGGAATGTGAACAGCACTTCATGATTTAGGGCGGAAATTTCGAACGAGAATCGTATTTCGACTTTCCAGTAGTCATCGAAGTTTCAATCGGCTAGCCTCCCTTCCATGGTTCCCATCGCCGGTATCGACATCGCCATCATCGTCGGATATCTCCTGATCGTTCTCGGCGTCGGTCTCTATTTCGCCCGGAACGAGAACACCAGTGAAGACTTTTTTCTTGCTGGAAGAAAGCTGACCTGGCCCTTCATCGGTCTCTCCCTGTTCGCGAGCAACATCGGCACTGAGCATTTGGTCGGATTGGCGGGCGAAGCATACCGGGTCGGACTCGTCGCGGGCGGCTACGAATGGATTGCTTGCCTCTGTCTTCTATTCTTGGCGGTCGTCTTTATTCCCCAATACCTTCGCACCAAGATCTATACAATCCCCGAGTTTCTGGAGCGCCGATTCAGTTTGGTCGCGCGGATCTACCTCTCGGTTTATTTCACCGTCATGATCGTTCTTACCAAAGTTTCGATCGCTCTGTATGCCGGGGCCCTCGTTGTGGATACGGTCCTCGGCTGGGATGAGACGACGATGCTTCTCGGCCTGCCCGCCAAGACAACCACGATGATCTTGATCGGTCTCTTCACCGGTTTGTACACCGCATTAGGCGGTTTGGCGGCAGTGGTCTACACCGATGCTCTCCAAGTGGTCGTCCTCGTGGTCGGGTCGACCGTTCTCACCGTTATTGGATGGAACGAAGTGGGCGGTTGGGCCGGTCTCATTGAGAACGCAAACGTTCCGGTCGAACATCTGAGCATGGTGAAACCACTCAACCATCCCGATTATCCGATCACCGGGTATTTCATCGGGAACCTTTTCGGCGCCGGGATGTTTTATTGGTGCATGGACCAGTCCATCGTCCAACGCGCCCTGGGAGCGAAATCGATCGATCACGGTCGCAAGGGCGCGATCCTCGCCGGATTCCTGAAACTCACCCCGGTTTTTCTATTCGTCCTTCCCGGGGTGATGGCCTTGGCCCTCTTTCCCGACATCAAGAACGACGCCGCCTTTCCGACCATGGTCAATAATCTTCTCCCCGTGGGGGTTCGCGGCATTGTCCTCGCCGGACTCTTGGCCGCACTCATGTCTTCGCTTGACAGTACCCTGAACGCTTCGGCGACACTTGTCACACGAGATTTCATCGTCCGATTCAGCGGAATCGAACCGAGCCAGCGCGCCCAGATCTGGATTGGTCGAACTACTATCGCGGTCGTGCTCATTGCGGGCATCCTTTGCACACCGCTGATCGAAAGCCAGGAGACCCTTTGGCTTTATCTCCAACAGGTCTCCGCTTACATGGGGATGCCCATGGCGGTCGCTGTATTCACCGGCATCTTGTGGCGCCGCGCCAATAACATCGGGGCATTGGCTTGTATGGTTGTAGGGACTTTGCTCGGGATCTTCATGATGGCGGATTCCTCGACCGAGGGAGGAATGGTCGGGTTTCTGCAAGCCGATGTTTGGACCTCGTTCCTCCACCGTTCCATCTTAGTCGCTATCGCCAGCCTCTCCGTCATGGTCTCGGTCAGTCTCGCCACCGCGGCTCCCGCAGCCGAACAGACCGAAGGGGTCTGCTTTCAATGGGGGCAACCCGACCCTGAGCGTGGAACGGGGATTTCGGATTACCGGATCTGGGCCTCCCTTCTGTTTGTCATCGTCATGACCCTCTGGGTCGTCTTCCGATAAATCTTAACCTCCTGAGGAGAAATCTTATGGCTTTGCGAACCGTCATACTTATCCTGATTTTAGCCAACGCACTTCCTGTGGAAAGTAATGCCGAACGGCCCAACATTGTCCTGGTGATGACCGACGATCAGGGGTATGGAGACCTCGGCGTCCATGGGAACCCTATCATCGAGACGCCCAACATCGATCGCTTCGCCGCGGAGAGTGTGACTCTCGATCAGTTTTATGTCTGTCCCGTCTGCGCTCCGACAAGGGCCAGCCTTATGACCGGCCGTTACAACTACCGCACGGGAGTGGTCGACACCTATCGGGGCCGCGCGATGATGGATACCAACGAGGTCACCCTGGCTGAGTCTTTGGGAGATGCGGGTTACAAAACCGGCATCTTCGGAAAATGGCATCTTGGCGACAACTACCCGATGCGACCGCAGGATCAGGGGTTTCAGGAATCGTTGGTGCACCGCGGCGGAGGTATCGGCCAACCCGCTGACCCACCGAATAACAAGTACACCGATCCCATTCTTTTTCATAATGGCGAGGAGGTCCAAGGGAAGGGCTATTGCAGCGACATCTATACCGATGCTGCCATCGATTTTATCGGGAAAGCGAATGACGATCCCTTTTTTGTCTACCTTTCATTCAACTGCCCCCATACACCACTCGAGGTTCCCGATGAATACTACCTGCCGTACAAGAATCTGGAGTTGACATGGGATATGTTTCCGCAGTTTGGGCATTCTCTAATGGCGAAATTCGTCCCCGACGAAACAGCCAAGATCTACGGCATGGTCACAAACATCGACATGAATCTAGGAAAACTGGTTGCCGCTCTCAAAGCCAAGGGGGTCGAGGAAAATACCTTGGTCATGTTCCTGACCGATAACGGCCCCCAACAATCCCGTTACAAATCGGGAATGAAGGGACGCAAGGGGATGGTCTATGAGGGTGGGGTTCGTGTCCCCGGTTATATCCGCTGGCCCAAAGAACTTAAAGCGGGAGTCAAGATCGAACAACCGCTCGCCCACATCGATGTTGTCCCCACATTTCTAGACCTGTGCGGTGTCGAGCCGAAATCGGATGTCCATCTCGATGGCCGCAGTTTTAAGTCGCTCCTTACAGACCCAGCATCTGACTGGTCCGACAGGGATCTTTACTTTCAATGGCACAGAGGCGATGTGCCAGAACTCTTTCGAGCCTGCGCGGCGCGCGGTCCGCAGTACAAGATGGCACAGGCGAATGGAGTCCAAGAGGACGGAAAAGAATATGAAAAAGTCTTTGAACTTTACGATCTTGATAATGACCCCTACGAGATGAATGATCTTTCCAAGGAAGAACCTGAGATATTGGAATCACTCAAGACCGATTATGAGAACTGGTTCAAGGACGTGAGTTCCTCGAGAGGCTATGATGTCCCTCGAATTATCCTGGGTTCCGAAGCGGAAAACCCTTCCACACTCACTCGACAAGACTGGCGGGGCGAACATGCCGGCTGGAGAGAAGGCGGATGGGGGATCTGGTACACGCAAATCGAAAATAGCTCCGATTACAATTTTGAACTCCTTTTCAATGTTCCCCTCGACAAAGCGGGAACCGCCTTCCTCCGCGTTGGTCAGGAAACGCATACACTCGATTACAAACCTGGATCCAAGAGCGTACGTTTCAAGGATGTCCCACTCAAGAATGGAGATCTTGAAATCGAACCATGGATCATAAACGAGGGTGAGAAGCTTGGACCGATGTACACCCTGGTTTCTTTCTAACTCCTCGAATTCACCCAGCTCATCGGGAACATAATTTGTGGAGAGGCCATGGGTGTCAATGCTTGACCACCCCTCCCTGAGGTAGCCCTCGTCGGTCCTTTTTCCTCGGGTGCTGTGGTAAACTTCCTTAGCATTGAGCAAATCATTCGATCGGTTGCGCGAGTGGGAGAACTAGAATTGACAAATCCAAGATACCCCTTCTTAAAGAAGCTTCTCATCCTTCCACCCCTCGTGGTGGGGATAGTGGTTCTGGTCTTCATTGTCAGAAGCAGGCAGGCTCCCGAACCTGTCTCGGCGGGCGAAACCGCTATATCTGTCCGAATTTTAGAGATCCCTAAAATTGATTTTGTCCCCAGAGTTCTAGGGTATGGAACTGCACAACCGGAAAAGGTATGGGAGGCAGTCGCTGAGGTGTCGGGCAAGATCGTCGAGATCGACCCCGACCTACGGCCAGGAAAGATCCTTCGCAAAGGGACGCTCATTCTTCGGATCGATCCAATGGACTATGAACTTGCCATTGCCCAGGAGAGAGCGAATCTCGCGAATGCCAGCGCCGAGTTGGTGAACTTGGATGTGCAGGAGCAAAACGCAAAACGGCTTCTCAAAGTTGAAAAAGACTCCCTCATCGTA
>JAJDBZ010000443.1 GCA_029261095.1 Candidatus Omnitrophota bacterium
ACGGTATAGCGTGAACGAAGAGTCCGCCTGGCCGACCTCCCCCACGGATACAGTGGTGAGCATTCCGTTAACCGTCAGCACAGAGGAAACGTCCACAATTTCAAAATCAAACTCGAACCTGGCGTCGCCCTCCGCCGCCACCAAAAGTTCAGATTCTTGAGAGAGGGTTTCGGACTCAAAGTCGAACAGGACCGATCCGGTTACGATACTGGTCGAAGTATCGAGCGCCGCGCTTACATTAATTTGACCAGAGGTCATGGCGCGCTCCCCTCCCATGGTGGCCACTGCCTGAGTGGTGCTGTTGATGGAAAACGACGCTTCTTGAATTTTCTCACGAAAAATCGTACGACCCACGAAATCGTCTCCCACCTCAGCGAAAGCAGTGGAACTCACCCTAAAGAGCTGAGGAGCGACCGTGGTGCCGAAAGGGTTGTCACCTCCTTTCAATTCTTCGGCGGAAGCAGCAAATGCAAACCAATAAACTAGAATGAATAGAAGCGGTTTCATGTCACTCTCCTCATCATTTTATTCCACCACAACGTGATACCAATTCCTCATCACCTCGAGCAAGTCGTTAGCGTCGATGATGTTATCATTATTTACATCCGCGTTCGGATTCAGAGCGGTGGGAAGCGGAGTCGGTTCGCCGCCCTCCGGCTGTGCATCATTGAGCGCCTCGAACATCAGCATTCCATTCTCTTCAGTCACTTCGATTTCAAAACCCTCGGCGACTCCTTCGTAGATCGTGGTGAGGTTTGAAACGCTGGTGGTCCCGTCGGCGATGAGAAAAGCAACCTGGTCGCCCATTTGAGGCAAATAGCCGTTCGCGAAGACAAATTCGATTGTGCCGCCCCGCAAGTCTGCCGAACCTGTCACGTTTAGAATGTCGTACTGACCAGCCGCCAAGCCTCCGACTTCAATGACGAGCTTCCCATCCTCCTGGATGTAATCGCCGGTGACCGTGAGTGTGCCGAATGTGGGGGTCTGTTTCGGTACGCGCGACGGGTTCCCCGATTTTGACTTGGCGACACTTACACCGGGCGCTACCGAACCGCCCAGGTTTTCAAACTGGGATCCAACATATCCCACTCCCGTAACGAGACTTCCCTTGTTCAAAATCACTTTCCCGACCAGGATAACTCCGTCTTCTTGGAGGGTGACTGTCCCGGAGCCCACGATCGTGTCGCCAAAAAGCGATCCAATGATTAGTTCCCCGTCGCCGGAAAGCCATGCCGCCGATTTCAGGTTCACAAATCCCTGACCCAGGCCGCCGACAGTGCCGTCTCCGAAAACGTTGACAAAGGCGTGTTCCGCTTCGAGAATCCCCGAATTCGCAAAGCCCACATGCATTTCCTCGCAATCCACGGTAGAGAGCGGGCCATCCTCGATTCCTACCACACGAAGGAGACCCTCACCCCCTGACCCGACGGTAACCCCCTCCGGGGTTGTCACAGAGGCTCCCTCCAAGACTCGAAGTTCGCCGTCTCCTTGATCCCCAACATCAATCCTATCGGTGAGAGACGAAAGCAGCGACGGTTTGTCGACGTCTTCCGGGTCAGTCCCAATCACCTGTGCCAATCCGGTCGCCCCGGTCGCCTTGCCGATCGTTACCCGACTTGCCGCGAGCACTAGCGCACCTTCTTTGATAAGCAGATCTCCATCTCCGCTGTCACCCACGATCAAGTCGCTGTCCAGAACCCATGAAGCCGTTTTCCCATCGACCTCGACACTTCCACTGGAATCGACAATCACCCCAAGGACTGCGGTATCGCTGATTACCTCTGCGTCTTGAATGCCGACAGTTCCGGTCCCAACAAGGCCTACCGCAAGGTTTCCAGTAGTCCACGGGGCAATGAGCCCCTTCGAACTATTCCCGTTAACAAAAACAGTTCCGTTACCACCGCCTTCGGCCCCGATTTGCGTTTCCGAGCTGATGACTGACCCGCCTTCAGCAATCTGCAGAATGGACTGCCCTTTCTTCCCCACAACCAGACGCCCCTCCACAGAAAGAGCTGATTCCTCAGCGACAGTTAAGATTCCCGAAGTATTCGCTCCCTCTCCGATGGTGGCGTGAGTGGCTCCGAGGTCGTGGGCGTTTCTGAGGTTCAGCGATGCGGGGTCTTCCGAGGTGTGCCCCACTACGATTGAGGCGTCGTTTTCATTCCCACCTGAAACGTCGTAGGCGCCGCCGTTGAACTCAACGGCGCCTCTTTCGACAATCGCCCGGTCGCTATAGGCTTCAAGAATATTGACCGAATAAATGGCGTCCCTGTCGAAGACTGCCGTGACCTCCTCATCGGGCACAGCTTGTGGCTCCCAGTTGAGAGGGTCGTCGAAGTCCCCGTTGTTCGCTTCCCAAAATATTTCATTGATGGGATTGGAGTCTTGCGCTATGGCGATGACTCTCATGTCGTTTGCGAGGTGCGCCCCGATCACCAATTGACCCTTGTTATTGAATGCGTGAGTGATCAGATCGCTGCTGTTGAAAAAGATAATCTCGGAGTCTCCCAGCGCGTCGCCGTTTTGAATGATGGGTTCTTCCAGGTTCGGTGTGATGAAATACCCATTTCCAAAACCTGCTCCCAGGTTGCTGGCGTGGAAAGCGATCTGACCCATGTCGTTAATAGCGATACCAGGTCCGCTGATAGCGAATGTGCCGGGCTCGATGACGGTTTCCGGATCTCCACCTGGAACAATTTTGTAGACCCCCAACGACGAAGTAGGGTCTTTTCGCCCCACGAACGCGATCTGGTTCAGGTTATTGATATCGATGCCGTTGTGAATCGAGTCGAAGTCGTCGATCTCAGTGTCGATCAAAGTAACGGTCTCCGCCGGATCGGTTGAGAAGTCGCTCACCTTGAGTTTCGAATCTAGGGTCAGGGAATCGGTTTCAACAAATGCCACTTTGCGGTTGTTATTCATCGCATAGTGCGTATTGATTTGACTGGGTTGGTCCAACTCGCGGAACTCGCACGGCAGCTCAAAGCATCCCACGGGTGGTTCTCCGAGGCGCACCCAAATGGACGGGAATGCGCCGCCCCTCACACAAAAAAGAACATCGCCTAAATCGTTGGCGGCGACTATTCCGCAGTTTCCGGGATTGGGACCATCCCATACCATTGGATCGATATTGTCGATAATTGTATCCATCCCGAGATTTCCTGTGAAATCGACATTGGTCCCACGATAGGTGCCATAGATTTCATCGTCCCCACCGTCATCGATGGCTCCATAAAAAATGACTTGGCCGTCCTCGATTATCCACGGGGAGCCAGCAGCGGTGAATGGACCATTTTCGTCGACAACGGTATCAACTTGACCGCCGCTAGAAACCGTAAAGATGCCAGCAAAGGATTCATTACCTCCCGCCGAATCCTTGGTTCCAAGAAAGACCACCGTGCCCTCGTCGTTCATCCCCACAGGTCGGAGCGTGTCGAATTCTCCGGAACTGTCCAGCAAGACCTGAGCCGTCGAGGTCCCACAAAGAAGCGTGATCGAGATTATGACTCGCATGAGTCGGGATTGATGAAAGCGTTTCATGATTCGATCTCCTTACAAAACGATCAAAAAACTCCCCGGAACAATTTACTACTGAGAGACAGTGCGCTTCAAATTCTCGAGCACTTCTATGAGATCGTCCGCATCGATCACCTTATCCCCATTCACATCCGCGTCCGGATTGAGCGCGGTCGGCAACGGCGTGGGCTCTTCACCCTCGGGCTGCGCGTCATTGAGCGCTTCGAACAGAATCATTCCATTCTCTTCCTTCACTTGGAGTTCAAAACCCTCGGCTACCCCTTCGATAATCGTGGTGAGATTGGCGACGCTAGTGGTCCCGTCGGCGATAAGAAAAGCAACTTGGTCGCCCATCTGAGGCAGGAAGCCATCGACAAAGACGAACCGGACCGTCGCACCTTGAATGTCGACCGAGCCCGTGGCGTGGATGACGTCGTACTCACCCTCGGCCAGTCCGCCGATCCCGATCTCGATCAGGGCGCCTACCATTTCGACATTGCCTCGGAAGGTTAGAGTCCCGATAGGAACGTCCTGTTTAGGGGCGGTTTTGAAAGGGTCGATCGGAACTCCAGGCGCGACGGTTCCATTGATGATGCCGACGATATCAGCGATGATCTGACCCACACCCTCGATCGTTCCGTTGATAAAGACATTCAAAAGAATGACATCGAGGGTTCCGTTGCTCAATGCCACCTTTCCCGAGCCTCCGTCCGCATTGTTGAATTCACCGACACGGAAAATCTCGTTGCATCTCCAGGTGGAATCGCTGATGATGACAGTTCCATTGCCCCCGCCTACACCTCCCACATCGACCTGTCTGCAATCGACCATCGCGCCATTTCTGACAGTCACTTCTCCGGTTCCGTCCTGTGCGATCGATACAGCGAGGCCGGGGGCCATCAACGTAGAACCGAGGTCTTTGATATCCAAATACCCCTCGGAGCCGATAACGACGCCCAAGTCGATATGAGCGTTATCCGCTTCGCCAGACTCGGACAATACCTCCGCGCCGTTAACGATCGCCATCCTTCCCTCACCCTGTGTGCCTATGGACAGAACCCGGCCGAATTCCCATTGCGCCAAATCGCCTTCGCTTGTGACCGTCGCAAAGCCTGTGGAGCCTGGGTCGAAACCGAGGTAAACCTCATCGCTTAGGATGTATCCACCCAATTGGTTCAGCACACCGGTACTTTCCAATCCGATGACGAGGTTGCCGGTTTCCCATTCGGCGTCGATGCCCTTCTGCGGAAGCTCATTAGACACTGTGACGGAACCTTGGTTAATCCGAGTTTCGGAACTCGTGACAATCGCGCCGTCGTTGATGGTCAGGGATCCAATTCCCTCATTCCCAATCACCATTCGGCCCTGCTCGGTCCAATCAGAACCGTTTTCGACAACGACACTTCCGTTCGCACCGGGTTCATTGCCGATAGTCGAAAATAGGGATTCCAATTGGTGGTTAGCCAAAGTCAGCGTGGCGTTGTCAACAGCCGTAGCTCCCACCACCAACGAGGGCGATTCCTCCGAACCTCCCAGGACTTCGTAGGAGCCTCCGGTAAAAGTGGGGTGGCCTCGCACAACGACGAACCGACCGGATTCCTCGTCGCCATAATTGACTGTGTAGTCCTGGTTCTTATCGAAAATCGCGGTTTGCCCTGCGCCGGGAACCTGTTGCGGCTCCCAATTGGTGGCTTGGTTATAGTCCCCATTGAGGGCCTCCCAGAAGATCTCCTTGATAGGCTCTTCTTCTTGACCGACATCGAGGAAAGAGTCCAAAGAAATCCTCAAGTCGTTGAACTGAGATTGCCCTTTGCCACCCTCAGTTTTCATCCCGGAGACCATGACTTTAAACAGGTACACCCCCGGGTCGATGTCGAACTCGTCTTGCCCAATCATGGGTTCGTTATTGAGATCACCGGACACCGAAAACTCGAACAACGGATCAGCCCCCTCGACCCCGAAGGTTACAAGAGCCGACGCGTCGCCACCCCCCCGAATATCCCCAAACGCCTCAACACGGAGACTAGCCTTCGCGGGTCTTTGTGTCACTTCGACCTGTAGGGTTCCCACCGTGGTGGCCTCAAGCATGCGGCTCGACACATCTTCAGTATTGGCATTCAAATCCACAATTGGGTGTAGGCTCCCACCTACTACTAGTGGCGATTGTACGTGTCCGTTCGCTATGACAGTTGCCTCGCCTCGGTCTTCGAACGGAAATGTAATCCTCGCGTCTGACCGTTCCTCAAAATTGCCAAGCTCATTGATGGTGAATTCATCGCTGGAATCCGTCACGGTTTCGGACACGGGTTCGCCATCGTTAGGGGTGTATGCGACGTGGGCGGTAGTTTCAAGATTGACCCCAAGCAGAATGACTTCACCGGGGGCTTCAGACACAAATCCAAAAAGTATTGCAGGCAGGCAGAGTGCGAGTTTCAATCTGGAAATCCTGTTCATGAGAAATTCCTCCTCTTTTCGCTAGGATGGGCGGGTTCAAATTGACACGGTATTTCAAGACATTTCTATATCGATATTTCCTTTTGATTA
>JAJDBZ010000444.1 GCA_029261095.1 Candidatus Omnitrophota bacterium
AACTGAATTCTCAAATCGCAAGTAAGAGGAGATCCAGTTAGGTTTTTGGCTCTTATCTTGTAAGCAACTCTGCTCCAAAGTTGATTCGTTTCTTGAATTCGAACTGCCATATCGCTCAATTGAACAAGTTTTTTTGAAGATGAGTTTGAATAATCTTGACTTAGGATAGCATTCTTCTTTTCTTCTTCTTGAACTCTCAATCTGTTTTGAGCTCTTTCGATTATCTCATGCTTTTTATAAGCAGCAAATTCTTCAGGATATTCTTTTTGCCATTTCTCTGTTACTCGGCTTAACCAACTAGCCCTGTTGATATACCATTTTACATAATTCGGATCATAGCTTCTGGATTTTCCATTCTTATCATAAATGAATTTTCTTCCAGTATATTCAACATCAGGTTCATCATCCAAAGTTGGTTTATGTATCCATTTAGGATTTTCAGGATGATAAACGTCATCTTTTGTAGGATTATCAATTGCTTTATTGGCAACTTGTGTTCCTCTTGTCGGACGTTCTTTAATCTCTTTAACAGAATGATAAGTTGTTTCTTTGCCATTGTCTTTAACAATAATTGTTCTTAATCCATTTTCATCTGTTGAAGATTTTATGATTTCATCAACAACAGCAAATCCATTCATCATATAGATTTCAAAATCTGCTTGAGCTGGAGTTGCCATTGTTAGAGAGAACCAAATTGCAGGAACGACTGGAATATTAATTTTCATTTCCTTTTCTCCTATCCTTGAGCCTTTGCCTGAAACGTCCATAACTTTCCAAGGTTTCGATCATATTAATGGAAAAACTCCATGCCTAGATCCATGTTCTTCCTCCAGGGTTTGATCTGGAGGAAGAACAGATCCCCCGCCATTGGATATATTGCTCCTCAGCTTCAATTCTTCTCTTATCCTCTTCAACTGAGAGAGGTTGCGGTTTCTTTGGAGGATGTTTTTTGAAAAAATCTTCAGAATCTATTTGAGATAATTTCCTATCTGATGACTTTCAACTTATCTCCAATTTCCTGGAAGATAAGTTTCTTGAATGTTGGATAGAGTTGCCATTCTTGAACATCAGGAAGGAATTGTTTGAAATTATAAGGAGATTCTTCTTTTTGAGGATGTTTATCAAAATATCTCTCTTCAGCTTCTTCAAGGAGATCTCCAGCGGTTGATTCTCTTTGTTCCCGATAGATCAATGCCGCTGTTTTCAATTTGTCGTTATCCATGAAACCCTGAACTACCGCTCTAATCCTCCTCCGATCAATATCAACGCTATCAGCGGATTTAACCCCTAACTCTGACTTGATGATATCCCAAACCAAGAATCTGATCTCATCAAACTGTTGTTTTGGAGGCATTCTTGTAAAGAAGTAATCTGAAAAATCTTCCTCTTCAACGTCAAAGAGATCCTCCTCATTATCTTCCTCTTCAACGTCAAAGAGATCCTCCTCATAATCTTCCTCTGAGAGGGAAGGAGAGGAGGTTAGAGAGGTTTTCAGATGAGAGATGAAGGCTAAACCGTATTTGATCAAACCGATACCAAAGAGAATCAGAACAGAAATCAGAGCGATGGGAGGAAGGAGAGAATAGGAATCCTCCATTGTCCAGGTTATTCCATACACTTGAGGATTTAGGAAAATATCGACAATGAAACCAAGGATGATCAGGATAACGAGAACTCCAAATCCAATGAGGAGAGGTTTTCTCTTGACCTGGAGGAACGGTTGTTTGATGGTTTGATCAGGTTGGAATCCAAAAGGATCTTCAGGCATAAGAGAAACCTCCATCAACAAGGCTTGGATTATACTGCTTGAAAAACTCCATGCCTAGATCCATTTTTTAGTTCATCGAAGACAGCGTTGAAGCCTGTCAAACCTAGTCAAACCTAGTCAGAAAAACCTTCCAAAATCTTCCAAAAGATTTTATGATATATGACATAACATATTGATTATATATAAGTTATGGAAATTATTAAACCGTCAAGAAATGTCGGTGGAATACACCAAGACTTGGTGGATTTTGACTCAACCATCAGAGTGACCCCTAAAAACCCACAGAAAAACTGACGAAAACCGATTGGCACATCGTGTGCGTAGCAGGCTAATGGGCATGCGGGCGAATCGGCCCCGACAATTTGGATGTAAGGGAGGCTCTCCATGTTTTTTGATAAAAGTGCAGATCTATTGATGGATGAGGATTTTATGCTGTTGGCCGCGCGGAAGGGTGATTTGATGAATGTCAGAGGTTTAATCCGGCGAGGGATGAACGTGAACGCGGTCGACGATACCGGTCGAACTCCTCTCATTCACGCCGCCGAAAAAGGGCACCTCGATATTGTTAAGGAACTATGCGAAGCGGGCGCAGACCTTTGGGCACTAACTCGAAATGGGATGTCTGCGGATATTCTGGCCGAAGACTCAAGAGTCCGAAGAATCCTTCGCGCGGAAATGGCGAGACGATCGAAAGAATCATAACTCCTGCAGCCGACAGGTTGGTTTTGGCCCGGCGGCGCCGAGTCGTCGGGCCCTTTTTTTATTTCAGTAGGTCCCGATAAAGTGTGGCAAAACGTTCCGATACACGATCCCAGGAGAATTGCTCTTCGACACGCCTCCGCCCTGCCTCAGCCATCGTGTCTCTCTGATTGGATTTCCACAACGTAACGATTTTCTCAGCGAGATCGGAAATGTCGCCTGGTCTGGACAGGAGGCCATGAACTTCCGGTTCGATGAGATCCACAATTCCACCGGATGCTGAGGCGACTACAGGCATTCCGGAGGCCATCGCTTCGAGAACAGTGACCCCCAACCCCTCCTGATCTCCTCCTGTGTCAGGGATAGAGGGTTGGACAAATAGATCCGCAGCGGCAAACAAGGATTGAATTTGAGAATGCGGAATCGACCCATGAAAATGAATCCTGCTTGAAAGGTCGAGGTCAGATACCATCTTCCGAAGTCTTTCCTCCATAGGGCCAAAGCCAACCAAATGGAGATGGGACTCGGGAAGTCGCTGAAGGACTTGCGGCATCGCTTCGATCAGACAATGAAACCCTTTCTTTTCAGCAAACCTGCCCACAGCCAGCAGTGAGGGGGATCCCTCCATGGTCGCGGGTGAGGTCATCTGTCGGAACTGTTCAAGGTCCACTCCCATCGGAATGATCTCGGGTTGGGCTTTCGGATAGATTTTCTTGACAGCATCCGAGGTGGCAAGACTATTGGCGGTTATCGCCGCCGCGTTCTCCAGTGCCTTCTTCGCGGGCCCGACCAGAGGAAATCTTAGACCGAAGACATCGCCCGCATGAGCGGTCAGCAGCAAAGGAATCCGGTTATCCCGGCAAACCGAAGCGGCCCAAAACCCCTGAGGGATGATCCAGTGCGAATGCACCAAACTGATGTTTTCATCGCTCACAATCTTCCTGATCCATTTCCGCTGCTGGACCAGAAGCGAGGGGAGCGCCAGTCGTGCCTTCCAAGAGGCTCTAAGGTTCGGGAACGCGCCTCCATCGTAGCAAACCTTCTCCCAATTATCGGAGGCATACCGGAAGCGACGGATCCGCACACCCTCCCATTCCTCCTCATGAAGCGCGCCTCGGGCATGGGGTGCCAGAACCTGACACTCGAACCCGGAGGTTTGCAGTCGTCGGGTGAGTTCCCATACAAAAGGGGGCTCGCTGTCATCCTTCCACCTCGGAAAGGTTGTCGCAAGCACCAAAACCGTCGGTCGGATCGGTCCGTTCATGAATCTTCTCCACCCTTTGAAGGACTAGATCCCAACCCGATTCTCCCGAGGTCTTCGGCATTAAAGAGTCCAACCCACCAGGACCATCCGAGGTACACCACCGAAAGAACTGTCGCCTGAATCAACATCGAAAGAGGAGTCAGTCCATAGAACGGGTACGCGGTCCCCCCAGCAATCAATATTCCGATGATAGCCAGGAGATTGTTCTTCCAGAAATCGACTGTTTTGGGCGCAAACAGAATCGAAAAGATCGACATCCCAAGACTTCCCACCAGGAGCGACAGGGAGAAAACAAAAATCCCTCCATCCGTCATCGCCACCCAAATGATCCACCCGATCGCCAGGACAAATCCGGCAACCAGCGCTACGAGGTATTCCCTCATCCGGGTCAATGAAACCAGCATCCGCAGGTGAAATTCGCCAGCCAATATGATGGCCCCTCCGACAACACCCACTCGGACGAGACCGACAAACAGATCGATCTCTTCCTGGTAGGCCGGAAGGAAAACCCATATCGCCGGGTAGATGAGGGTCAGAGTCCCAACCACTAACCATCCTCCGAGAAACGCGCTCAACCTCCATGCCACCGATTGCAGTCGGGAAAATCGAACCCAGTCCTTAGCACCTCCGGCTGAAACCAGCCACGGGTAGAGTGCGACACTGAAGAATCCGGCAATGAAGATGGTTTGTCCGAATGCCTGAGTGGAGAGTCCCAGGTAGCCCACATGGGCTTTGGGATACTCCATCTGACCCGCCAAGACGGGAAGCGATCTTGTAAAACTCTGAAAGACAATTTGCCCGAGCAGGGCTGCCAATCCCAGGTCGCGAATTTCTTCCCAGGGGAAGAAGGGTGTCCCTCCCCGAGATCCCTCCTCCGGATCGGAATGAAACCATTCGGTCGTATTTTTCAGAAATCCCATCACCATCCAAAACCATGAGGGCAGTGTCGCCACGACCAGAAGGATCGGTATCATGACGATCCCCCATTCCTCCATTTCGGATGCAGACAACGATCGAGACATCCACCATCCTAACCCGCAAACCAGAACGATTCGGGCGATCAGGCTGAGGACAGGAAACCAGGTGATGGCACCCAGTCTTCCGAGTCCATAAAGA
>JAJDBZ010000445.1 GCA_029261095.1 Candidatus Omnitrophota bacterium
GGCGTCATTACATTGGAGGGCCGAATTCAAGCCTTGATAAACCTCGGTGCCGGCTTTAATCCGGCTCTCCCTGGGCGCGACAATGTTCTAAACTCGGCTTCATTGTTTGGGTTCAAACATCGTGCTGCTAAATCAATTCTGGATGAAGTAGTCAGTTTTTCTGAACTAGAAGAATTCATTGATAGTCCGGTTGGGACTTATAGTTCTGGCATGAAAGCTCGTCTCGGATTTGGTGTAGCAGTGAGTCTTCGACCGGACATTCTGCTCGTAGATGAAATCCTATCCGTTGGTGACCAACTCTTCAAAAACAAGTGCTTTCTAAAGATGCAAGAACTCCGCAAATCTGGTGTCACGATGATTCTGGTAACTCATTCCCTAACCACCGCTAGGCAGATGTGCGACCGTGCGCTTTGGCTTGAAAAAGGGGCACTAAGAAAACTGGGAACCGTAAAAGAAACGGTCCAATCGTATCTCAATTTCTTAGATGATTTAGAGAAAGAAAGAGCGGAAGCGCACATCGAAACAGCCCCTGAAAAGGTCATCAAGAATCCAAAACAGCAGAAGTCATTGCGATCATCGCAAAAGTTGTTTCCACCGGTCTATGACGAATGTGACCGGGTGGAGAATATTAAATTCGATATTTCCATCGATGGAAAGGAGGTTGAACATTTCAGAGTTCACTCAAAATTGGATTTCAACTTTGAATTCGATCTGAAAGTCCGGGTCACAAGTTTGAATGTTTCAATCTGCATCTACCACAAAGACACCGTCCGGAAGGTATGCACTATTAGCACCCTCAATGGCGATCTCCTCAAGGCTGTTCATTCGGGACACGTTCGGTGCAAGGTAACAATCCACGATATGGTTCTGCAGCCCGGATCATACGTCGTGGTTCTCCCAGTTCATGATGGACAAAGTTACCTCTACAGGAATATTGTCAAGGAATTTGTGATCACAAGCAATGAAAACATGATATGGGAAACGGTGGACCTTAATTACACCTACACGGTTCAATGTCCTGAACGCGCAGCACTAGAGTTTAGAAACGCTTAGACACAACCAACCATTCAATCAGCTCGTCAAACAGGAGTTTATTTGAAATGACAAAAGCAACAAGAATCTGTTTATTGGTAATCTCGCTTGCGACACTAATCAAATGTTTGTTGATACATGTAGGCGTAATTGATTGCGGGTTTGGTGACGGGTCGACCAGGATCATTATGGCAAATCGGATGGCACTTACCGAGGGCTCCTATGTAAACCACAACTTCTGGACAGCCGTTTGGCCATATGGGCCATTCATAATTCAAGGTTCCGTCATACGGTTTCTAAATCTAATTGGAGTGGCGGATCAGTTTCATTTAGTTAAAGTATGTTTAACACTCACATCCCTTCTGTTTGGTGCATCCCTCATTTTCATCTATTCTGCAGTTTCTGCATTGACCAACAGGGTCTCTGGAAATCTTGTTGTGTTCGGTATGTTAGGCTGTGAGATCATCAATCTCTTTAGCGTCAGTGCGAATGCCGAAACATACGCTCTATTCTTCGGTTCCATCGGATTCTGGATAATGGTTAAGATCTCGGATCGACCGTTATCATCAATTTCCGCAGCATCCTTTTTTCTCCTGGCACAGCTTTGCCGCACCGAATTTGCGATTGTTACACTCCTTGTAACATGCACCCTCATTATCCATAGAAAGTGGCAGCAAGGTTTGATTCTATTCGGTATTGGGAATTCGTTTTTGTATTTGAGAGTATTAGTGGCTCATTTTCTTGGCCTAAGCGTAAACTCACCTTCTACCTGGACCTCAATCTACGGGGAACCCGATTATTTCTTCGAACCCTTGATGAAGGTATTCTCGGCTTTCCTATCTCTATTGAACTCTTCAGATCTGTGGGTTGTCCTTTGGGGTTTAGTTGGATTCTTGATTTGTTTTCGTTTCAAGCAATTTCGTCCACTCTGCTATGTCGCGCTTGGGTACCCTTCATTGTTAGTAACCTACCATGTGCTCTTTGTCAGAACCAGTTGGTCCCCGAGATATTTCTATTTTGACTTAATCATGTTTATCCTGATGGGAGGAATTGGTTTGGGAAAACTTTATCAATCCTGGAATGATAGTCGGTTTCCCTTGAAAAGAGCAATCCTGGGAACCCTTTCCGTGGGAGTCGTGCTTCTTTCAACCCTTGGATTCTATCGAGTTCATTCAAACCAGAGCAAAGTACCGTTCGCAAAGTATGTAAGAATTCCTTCTGGGGTTAAAGAAGCCTCGCAGTGGATAAACGCGAGGTTGCAACCAGAGGATTGCATTTCGTTCGATAGTATGAGGGGATGGGAACAGTATCTTCATGCTCACACATCCTCCATGAGTTTCCTACGAGGCTCGTGGGATTATGCCAATTCAATCATTCCAGACAGGCCCATCGATTACGGAGATGAAGAACCAAGCAAGGGTGTCCAGGTTACCGCAAACAGCCATGCTCATATTGCTTCGAACCATCCAAGGTACATCGTCCTTTCGGGTCCTCGCCTTGCATACCCTAAAGGCCACAAGTCCTACGGGAAACACCGCAGGAATAGTTATGTTCGAGAATATTGCAAGAAATTAAAGAATGAACGGAACAGTTTTGTCTTCATCACCCCGTACATTGACCATCTGCCTGTGTTGTTCAGAGAAGTTTACGCTAATGAATACATCATAGTTTTCAGAGCACTCTACTATAATTCTCATACATTTCCTGGTTCCCAATTTGAGTACGAATAGAGTCCATGAGTATGCGATTTCCCTCAATCCTGATTCATACTTTAATCGATTCCTGCAATAGGTTGAAAGCGACTTGACTTATCCCACTCCGTCACCTATCCACAATCTCTTTTCCTTTATTCCTTGCGCGCAACGAGAAGTAACGAACTTCCAAGCGGAATCTGAATGCGCTTCTTGAGGAACAAAGCCTCAAACCTTAGGAGTTGAAACAAGATAGAATTGAGGACCGGACGGATCCGCAAATCATCAATGAACATATCGATCTCCCTCCTCTTACGAACTTCCAAAGGAACCTTCTTAGCGTTACGTCCTGGCTTTCGCTTGAGTATTGCTAGAGGTAAAATCCAAGACATGAATGGACTACAGAATTCGACCACAAAACCCGTCTCCCTCACCTTCTTCAGAAGTTCTTTCCTGGTATACCGTCGCTGGTGATGAGCAATATCATCAGCGTAACTCCAAAGCCCTGGATGCGCCGGAACAGTTAGGAAAATGAGACCACTCTCCCTGAGTGTATCATGTACGTGTCTCAGCGCAGAGATATCATCCGGAATATGTTCTAGTACATCGAAAAGACACACCATATCAAGCGCATGGTGGATCGGAGGATTAAGTACATCAGAGCGAAAAAGTGGGAATCGACACTTCTTGCTCGTGATTGATAGACTCTCCGAAAAGAGGTCGGTTCCAAATACCCTTGCTCCCAAGCAGGCATCTCGAAGAGCAGGTAGGAGGTTTCCTGTTCCACACCCTATTTCAAGGATTCGGCAACCATCCTGCAAGCGAGGAGCCAATGTTTTCGTAACCTCTGAAATGACCTTTTTTCTCGCCTTGAACCAGAAATGCTCTTTTTCTGCACGATCTAGAACCTCAAAGAATGCTGGATCGAAAGTCTCCATCGGTTTTGAGAATCCTTCCCTGAATCTGAATTAGGAGCTGGCCCCGCATGTCTCAACGAGGATACCCCGCGTGGGTAGCTCTATTGCATTCGGACACGAGTTCCTTTTGAGAGCACCAAAAACACCCGTTCATGTCTTTGGAAAACATTAAGAGCATAAGAGGTAGGCATTCACTGCTTCAAATTGCAAGGTCCAGTTTCGTGCGTACCACTAGGTTTTTACCACTTTGCTACACCATTTCATTATGGACTTATTGATCAACATCCAAACATTCCCAATGCTGAATTACGAAGGCGATAATTCGTGAAATTGTTCTTTGGATTTCGTTCGCTTGAATTCGTTCACTCATCGTGATTCCTCACGAATCTCCGGGAGGTTCACGAGTGATAATGATGTCTGATTCCGACTAGACAGTTCACCAATCTAAAAACTGCTACACACAGCCTCGATTACACGTTCTTGCTCCTCATTGGTTAAGTCCTTGTAGAATGGCAATCGAATGAGCCTTTCAAATGTATCTTCAGAGACAGGGCAATCACCCGGTTTACAGCCTAACTCCTGTCCCATAGGGGAAAGGTGGAGAGGCACATAGTGGAACACACTTAGGATCTCGCATGCCTTCAAATGGTTGATGACATGATCTCGTAGCCCCTTCTCTGGCACCAGAATAAAATAACCAGCATAGGAGGGAGTACGGCCTTTTGGGACAAAAGGCAGCTGAACACCCTTGTCCCTTGCCCAAACCGCCAATCCTGTGTTGTATGACTCCCAGATCCGTTTCCTTGCAGATCGGATTTCGTCTAGATGTTCAAGCTGAGCAGCCAAGACCGCGGCCAGAAGTTCCGAGGGAACGCAGCTTGAGCCATGATCGACCCAAGTGTACTTATCCACCTGACCTCTGAAGAATTTAGATCGGTTCGTTCCTTTCTCATGGATTATGTCGGCCCGATCAATTAAAGATTCATCGTTCAGGAGGAGTGCACCACCCTCACCCATAGTTACCGCGCAAGTTTCGTGGAAGTCGAGAGATGCCATTCTTCCAAATGTTCCAAGCGGGGCTTCGTTTATGGAGCCAAAAAGTGCTTGACAGCAATCTTCTACAACAGTGAGTCCGTATCTGGAAGAGATGTCGAGGACAGAGTCCATATCCGCACCTATTCCCGCATAATGATTGACAATTATTCCTTTTGTTCGTTTCGATATTTTGGTTTCAATCGATGCCGGGTCAATATTCAGCGAATCCTTTGAGACATCAACAATGACTGGTGTTCCAAAAGCACGACATACTGCATTTCCGATACACGCTGAAGCGAACGAAGGAATAATGACCTCATCACCTTCTCTCAAATCGATGAGGAGGACGGCCATCCACAAAGCCGTTGCTGAAGAGGTAGTCAGTAGTGCATATTCTACCCCAAGCATTTCTGCCAAAAATTTTTGTATCTGTAGCGAGAACATCCCTTTGCCAGAGATATGCCCACTTGCCACTGCCTCCAGAACTTTTTCCATTTCCCCTCCCACCATTGCTTGACGATTGAAGGGGATGAAATTTTCACTACTGGAAATTTTTCTTGTCATAGGACAATATCAGCTGATTTTCATCAAGAAATGTGTTCTATCGAGAATCTCTCATCCTTTGCCTGATCAGATACATTTGTACCTTCAATGGTTGCACCGATCTTCTGGCGATTCAACCGTCGATAAACGGTAGCAATGCGGACAACATTAGGGAAAAAGGGAAGTGAACAGGAACTACCGGGTCCTTCGAGGTAATTTCTGCTCTCCTGATACCCACTTTCTTAAGGCTCAATTTAAGATCAGAAAAGACATTGATGATTCATAATCGTTTCAAGGAGAAGTACGCCTGACACGGTTTTCCGCCAGAATTGATCACGCTCCGTTTGAATTCAATCTGTCGAGAATCCCATTCGAACAATGTATCTACATACGAGTGGATCGAAAGAAAATCGGATTTTGCAACAATTTGGTTGAAGTGATCCGAGCTCGAAAGGTCCACTGAGGATTAATTGAAATGACAGTAGGAGTGCTCTTCAAGGAATAGTATCTGGTTCAGAGATGAGGTTCTACAGTACAGTCATAGAGAACTGCCATGTCACAATTATCTATTTTTTCGTGTGTTCAATTTACATCCGAATTAGTCCTTGGCTCAATATCAAAACAAAACGTAAATGAATGGTGCGATGGTTCCCGAGGTGTTGGCGAAGACCAGGAGGACTCCGAGGAAGAGGAGGATCACCACGATGGGCATGAGCCAGAATTTCTTGCGGTATTTCAAGAATTCCCAGTATTCTGTCACTATCGACTTACGACTCATCGTGCGGTGTCTCCATTGGAAATTGCCTCTCGTA
>JAJDBZ010000446.1 GCA_029261095.1 Candidatus Omnitrophota bacterium
CCGTTGCACCATCCCTTTCGAGTAGTCCCGGATACGGACGCCGCGAGCGTGATCCATGCCCACAGTCTCGAGGAGCTCATCGATACGCTTTTTCCTCTGGTCGTGGGGAATATGGTTGAGTTTTGCGTAGAACTGGAGAAATTCATCGCCTGTCAGGAACCGGTAAAAATAAGGATTCTCCGGCATATAACCAACACGCAGACGAGTCGGAGCATTGGCTAAATCCTTTCCAAGTATCTCGGCCGTCCCGCTCGTGGGTGTCAGAAGCCTCAGCAGAATCTTGATGGTGGTCGTTTTTCCAGCGCCGTTGGGCCCCAAGAACCCGAAGATCTCGCCTTCTTGAACTTCTATGGACAAACCGTCCAAGGCGGTCTTGGCTTCTTTCCAACCTCGCTTGAAAACTTTGGTCAGGTTTTCAGTTTTTAAAACGGACATACTCTTCCCACGCCTCTTCAGAGTGCCTTGCTAACCGATCGTACAATGGTTAACTATCGAATCTTGGCATTGGGTTACGATTCAATCATCGAAGACCCTTTAGAATAAATCCAGTCCATCCAGCCAGCAACTCGAACAACCCAAAATTGCACAGTTATTCGAACTGAAATCGGCCTGCCTCATACCTGCGTTTTAAACGGTTATCCCCACAAGAGGTCACGCTCGGTATGGCGAAAAAATACCCAAAAACTTCGGTATCATAGGATTCGGCGCTCTATTGTCAAGATTCCGAAACAATGAGCCATTCGAATGGATCGTTCCGCTATTTCTCCATCAAAGAGACCTTGCCTCAATCGTACTATTCCTAGCCCTAGGTGTCGAAGGATTCGTGGATTCCTTCTAAATGGACCCCTGGTTCGGCGACCACTCGGACACGTGTTTCGTATCTTGAGGAGAGTTCCTTCAGGTAATCCGACCAATTCGTATTGATTTCCTCCGAGAGAGAGGGGTGTACGTGGAGACTGATCGAGTCCCTAGGATCTTCAAGAAGCAATTCTTCGAGACGACGAAGGATTCGTGTCACCATGGTCGACTTCGCAAAAACGATTCCCTCACCCTTACAGTAGGGACAGGGTTGCGAAAGTCCTTTTAAGAGGGATTTTCGGACTCGTTTTCTAGTTAATTGGACGAGCCCCAGTTCAGTCATTGAAAAAAGCGTCGGATGCGAACGGTCGTCGGTCAATGCTGCCTGGAGCTGTTCCATGACAACGGTTTGGTTGCGAGTTGAAAGCATGTCAATGAAATCCACCACAATGATTCCACCAATATCTCTGAGTCGCATCTGCCTGGCCAACTCAGGTATCGCCTCCAGATTCGTGGCCAGTGCGGTTTCTTCCAGGTTGCTTCCCCCTCTGTCCCTGCCTGTGTTCACATCGATCACAGTCAGAGCCTCAGTCTCATCGATGACAAGATACCCACCGCTCTTCAGCCAAACCCGACGCTGAAGAAGTCGTTCGATCTCGGCTTCAATCCCGCGCGCCCGAAATAGAGGGATGGCCTCTTGATAGTGTCGAACCTTCTGCCGGAATTCAGGCATGATCTGAGACACGTAATTTTCGATCTTCTTGTAAGCACCCTCCCCTTCGACAACGATCCCTTGGGTCTGGGGAGAGAGCTGATCGCGAATAACCTGGTTGAGAATTCCTGCATCTTCATAAAGCAGTGCTGGAGCGTCGTTGTTGTCCGAATCCGATTTGATCACCGTCCATCTTGCTTTCAAAGCATTGTATTCGGTTTCCAGATCCTCCTGAGTGACCCCCTCGGCCGCTGTTCGTAAGATGATTCCGTTTTCACCTTGTGTGAGGTTGGTTCCGATCTGCTCAAGCCGAACTCTTTCATCATCGTTCTCAATCCTACGAGAGATTGCGACATGCGCCGCGTTTGGAAAGAACACGATGAACCGGCCTGGGAGGGAGATGTTCGCTGTGACTCTGCATCCCTTTTGGCCAAGCGGTTCTTTCTCCATCTGGACAAGGACCGACTGGCCTTCCACCAGATAATCCGCAATATTGAGTGGGCTGGCTATCGCCTCATCCATGCCAACGGATTCACCCATGTCTTCAGAATCGATAACGCTATCATTACTATCATCGCTCTCCTCTTCTCCGTTTCCATTGGCGCCATAAATATCGAACCGCCAATCATGACTTGAGTGAGGAATGAAATCCCGGACATGGAGGAATGCGTTTCGCCCGATTCCGATGTCTACAAACGCCGCTTCAAGTCCTGGAATAACCGAGGAGACCCGTCCGTTGTAGATGTTACCTATCAGCTTTTTCCTACCAGAGGGCTGGATAAAAAGTTCAACAAGTTGTTCATTTTCGAGGACCGCTATTCGCGTTTCTAGCGGATCTTCGGATATGAGAATTCTCGAGGCCATTTTCTTTCTTCCGTCGCGGTCAGCCGTGGAATATTCCTTGCAGCGAGAACCGACCAAATCTTCACATGAACGGTTATCGACACAAGGAGGGGCTGGCCAAAGGTATTTTGGGAATTCCTACTCTCTCGATTGAAACCTCTCAATCACTTTCGGGATTGAGCGTTTCGGCTTCAGGGTGGGAATGTCATCCCAGAAATAGGAGGGGACCTTAAATCTGAGCGTATTGTTTTCGCGCGTTTGCTCATCCAGTTCCTTACCGGGATCGATCCGGATTTCAACATGGTCCAGGTCTGGAAGCAATAATATTGGAAATTTCTTTCCGCTAGCGTTGGTGTCTGTAGGGTCTATCGGGCCAACCCGGAAATCTAGGGGCGCCCTAAAGGGTGAATCCTCATCCTCTCTTTTATAGGTCAGTTCAATCGAACAAGTGTCGGAAGGGATTTCACCAAAGTTGGTGAGTGGGACAAGAATCATCGCACCCCGATCGACCTGCCTCAGGTAGGACCTAAGTGGCGACCAAGTACCGAGGTCGGCTGTTTGAGGAGTCACAATCCAGTCATGAGGCACTGATATCGCCTGCTCGAATGAAACCGCACCGGCGGTGCTGTCGCGGACAAATCCCCAAGCCAAGTCCATTTTGTCGAGTATCTTGATCGTCTTCGATGCGCGGTTGTCATCCTCATTCGTCTCTTCAATCTCGTTTTCCGGATCGACTACGATTTCGACTGTATGCGGCCCGACTCCGGACCAATGGTCCCATCGAATCCGGATCTCACGGGTTTCGCCTGGACCGAGACATACAAACCGTGGGGGAGGATAACTATCGGCAAAATTCAGAAGGGGCTCGTCCTCCCCCTCCACCTTCGGAGAGACCTCGATATCCCATGCTACACCGTTCCCAGCGTTATGAACCTTGACAGAAATAAACTGAGACTCCCCGCTCTTTGGCGAATAATTCTCGAAGGATATGTCGCTCGAAGAAATCGTAAGGTTGGGCTTACCTTCCGGTTCCAGCTCTCTCCAATCGGGGGTTTCGGTTTCAGTGAGATCCAATACAAGTTGACTGTTCTGACTCTTCGTTTCTCCTGTCCCGTCCTCAGGTATTGCATAACGGAACCCGAGCCAGACCTGCTCAAGGGAATATGCGTTGGGAATATTGATCGAGACCAAACTTCCATCTTGGGATTGAGTCCAATCGAGACCTTCCCGTTCTTTCATGGTTTCAGGAGCAACAGACCAAATCTCGGTGATTCTCGCACCAGACTCAGAATCGATCTCCGCCTCCACTTCAAGCACACCCGTTTCGTTCCATCGAATCTGTTGAGGAATAATAAGATCGAGGCGTGAGGGTATCGGAGGGACAAAAAGCGGGTCGCCGAGAAGGGTAAACATTTCGATTCCCTCGTTGGGCCTCGCCGGGATGAG
>JAJDBZ010000447.1 GCA_029261095.1 Candidatus Omnitrophota bacterium
CTACTTCACCACCCTCAATCACTGTCGGTAATCGCCTCGTAGAGTTCCGGTCTCCGGTCGCGGATGTGGTTGTCGTCCCTGGCTTCGGTTAGATCGATCTCGACCACATGGAGGCCGGGTTCGGCGCCCTCCGCTTTCCCCACGATCTCACCGTGCGGGCCCACTACGAGTCCAACTTCGGGATGAGTGAAGGCAATAAAACACTGGTTTTCATATCCACGGGTCCGCATCCACCACTCGTTTCTCAGGTGGCTCATTCCATATGTCGGGTTGAGAATCAGTTTAGCCCCCTTGATCCGAAGAGTTCGCGTCGTCTCCGGCCAGCGGCGGTCCGCGCAGATCATCGTTCCGACCGTCCCAAACTCGGTGTTCCAAACCGGAAGCGATTCCCCGAAGGAATACTGAAGATCGTGTGTTTGAAGGTGAGTCTTGTGATAGACCCCCACCCGGTTTCCATCCCGATCCCAAAGTCCCGCGGCGTTGAAAATATTCCCATTCTCAAGCGAGGAGAATCCGAAACAGATGTACATATCGCGTTCGTCCGCTTCTTTGGCGACACGGGCGAGGTACGGGCTGGTATCCAAATCTTGTGCAATCGTTCGGAGCTTCTCGGGGGTGGAGGTCTTGTCGGGAGCGGCGTATCCATCGAGCCAACACTCTGGTGTGATCAATACATCCACATTCTTTTCGGAAGCCTCGGGAAGAATGTCCAAGAAGGTTTGAAAGTTTTTTTCAACCTCCCATTTTGGCGGGATTCCGCGCAGTTGCCCGATTCGGAGTTTTGTGGTCTCAGGTTCCGATTCCACTGGGCTTTCCAATCCGTCTTCAAGGGCCGCCAGACCGGATTCCCAGAACCGTCGAAGGGGTTCGATGTTTCGGCTGTTGATCGCGTATCGGCCATCCGCTTCGGAAGGGTCGATTTCATGAACGATCATCGTTTCTTCGAGGGGGTCGGCCTCGACAAGTATTTTCCCGCTCGGATCGATAAACCGGCTGTGTCCCAGGACAATCCCTCGATCCTCCTTTCCGGGGATGCTTCCGATGCCGTTACACTGAATCATGAAAGCGCGATTTTCAGCTGCTCTGGCCACCAGTTGGGATCTGTAATTTTCGATCTTCCTGACCGCTCCCTTGATGGAGTTGATTTCATAACTGATATAGAAACAGACTCGGGCCCCTTTCATGACCGGCAGGCGGACGAGCTCGGGATAACGTTCGTCATGGCAGATAATGGTGGTGCAGGGGATTCCATCGATTTCAAAATAAGCGAGATGGTCTCCCGGTTCGAACCATCCCTCGGGGACCATCTTGTGGTACCGATGAATCTCTTCTCCATTGCGATTGATAACCACCGCCGAATTGAAAGGTTTCCGTTCTTCCTGTTTGGTGGAGGAACCATACATAATGTTGATTCCTTTCTCCTTGGCGATGGCCGCGATTTGGTCTTCGGCTTTGGACAGGGTTTCCCAATCGAGGTTCTCGATGGTCTCGCGGTCAAATCCCGATAGAGCGGTTTCTGGAAAGAGCACGATGTCCGCGTCCTGTTCGACTGCCTGCTCGATGTAATCCAGGATTCTTTCGAGGTTCTCGGCAATCTGTGTTGATACGGGCATCTGGACCGAGGCGATTTTCATGAGCCCATCAGTGTATGCTGGTGTGCCGGAAATCGCCAAGAGTAAAATGAGTATCAATGTTTTATGAGTCATTGAATCGTTGCTCCTTCTTCGAGGATTCCACTCCATACTCGCCATCTGGAATGACCGGTTCAAGACAGGTGGGGGTCAACCCTCGACGGTGACTCCATTTTTTTGAATGATCACATCTTTGCAACCCAAATCTTCGAGCCCTTTTTCCAATGCCTTGAGGGCATCCCTTTCACCATGGACCAGGAGGATTTTTTCGGCGCGGTCCTTGAATCTTGCACCAAACTCGAGCAGGTCCGACCTTCCCGCATGGGCACTCAGGGAGTTTAACACTTTGACATCCGCAAGGAGTGGATGTTTCACACCGAAAATTTTGATCTCGGGTTGTCGTTCGACAATCTTTCGGCCAAGCGTGTGTTGAGCCTGGAACCCGATGATGAGGATTGTGTTCTTTTCATCCGCGACATTGTTCCGAAGATGATGCAGGATTCTCCCATGCTCGCACATACCCGCCGCTGAGAGGATGATACAGGGTTCTTCGCTTTCATTGATCTGTTTGGAGGCCCAGACACTTCGGATGTAGGTGATTTGATTGAGTTCGAATGGATCGCCCGAGGATTCCATGACATCCCGGATTTCATCATCGAACGAGTCGGAGTGAAGCCGGAAAACCTCGGTGATGTTGACTGTGAGCGGACTGTCCACATACACGGGAAGATGAGGAATCCGTTCTTTCATCTCGAGACGTTTTAAGGCGAATACGAACTCCTGCGCACGTTCGAGGGCGAAGGTGGGAACGATGAGTTTTCCTTTTTTCTCATAGGTATGCTGGATAATGGCGGTGAGATCGTCATCCAAGGTCTCGATGGGATCATGCTCGCGATTCCCATAGGTGCTCTCCATGATCACAATATCAGCGTCATCGGGTTCCCAGGGGTCGTTCAATATGGCCATGTTCTTTCGGCCGATGTCCCCGGTGAAAAGGAATTTTCTAGGTTGACCCTTCTCTTCGAACTCCACGTAACACATCGCGGACCCGAGTATGTGCCCCGCTTCCTTGAAGGTGAGTGTGATTCCCGGGAGGACTTCGAAGGGGAGGTCCAGAGGGATCCCCACAAACTTTTTCATGATTTTGTGGACATCCTCATCTTTGTAAGCGGGTGCAATGAAAGATTGGTTTCGTTTGGAGAGCCATTCGGCGTCTTTTTCCTGAATATGCGCCGAGTCCATCAGCATGATGGCGCAGAGGTCGCGTGTGGCGGGGGTGGAATAAACGATGCCGTCATAACCGTTCTTGGCCAGGACAGGGAGTGTTCCGGAATGGTCGATGTGAGCATGGCTCAACACGACGGCGTCGATGCCTTTCACAGAGAATGGGAGAGTTCGATTGCGGTCTGCGGATTCGCTACGGCGCCCCTGGACCATCCCACAATCGAACAAAATCTTCTTTCCATTGATTTGAACGAGGTGTTTGCTTCCGGTGACCTCTTGTGCGGCTCCATATGAGGTGATTTTCATTTCGAAGAGTGACTCCTATCCATCTGATGAGACAACGAATTTGAGTGGAACGAAACCGATGATATCGCTATTATGGACGAATTGTCATCAGCGAGATTCAATCTCTCTGAGTAAGAAGCTGCTTTTAACGGATTTTTTGAATCGTGGATGTCACCGTTTCTGAAAAAGGGGGGACCAGGCTCAGTGGGGTCCTCTGCCGATTCTGAAAAAACAACGAATAATTTGGATATTTACCGGTTGAACATTTGAAAACTGTGTTACACTATGTCCGCTGGAAGAATCTAGCCTGTTTCTATTACGGGATATTTCTCTGATCCCCGCATTTGTGTTGGTTTTTCCGTATCTGGTTTTCCTGGTTCTCGGGAAGGTAGAAGATGACTAGAAAGCCTTCGATGTTTTCCCTAATCGCCATTCTCCTGTTGGTTGGAGGGGGAGTCCTCCATGCGTACGCTCAGATCGCGAATCACCTGGGTTACTTGGGAGATTTCTGGCAAGAGATACTCATACCACTCAGCCTTGGAATGATCTTCGCCCCCGCCCTTTATGTGGTTCGACACAATCTCAATCAGCCCTTCCTCAAAAAACTTGTCTTGATCGGGCTCGGTTGCGAATTGATTCACCTCTTTCTCGACTTCGCCGATGATACACCGGGTTTGATAAATTATGCTTTGTTCAGCAACGCGAACCCGCTTCACACTTTTACTCAAGAGATATTTGGAGCTGTCGCCATCTCCGCGCTCCTCGCTGCCTTGTTTTATTTTATCGTGTCTTACCAGAAGAGCGAATCTGAACTCCATCTAGATCGAGACGCCTTGAAGAAAGAGATTCGCGAACGATTGAGGGTGGAAGAAGAAATCAATCAGGCCAAGTCTTCGGCGGAGTTGGCAAACCGCGCGAAAAGTGAGTTCATCGCTAGGATCAGTCACGAGATACGTACCCCGATGACCT
>JAJDBZ010000448.1 GCA_029261095.1 Candidatus Omnitrophota bacterium
CTACTTCAATATTCTTCCAGCAGGGCACTCATGGGTCAGCACAATCACCATCGCCTATTTGGCCAGTGGACTTACCGTTAAATACACCCCCATCAATTACTACAAGCGGACCGGGACCTCTACCTTCAAACCGATTGGGGATACCGCCGCATTTATCGGTTTGGTTTTTCGGACCGTCATGTTGTTCAATCCACTCCGTTTCTTCTTACCAGTGGTCGGTTTTCTCTTTTTCTTCTCGGTGGTAAAGGGGGTCTGGATTGACAAGGCATTCGGTCCTAACCCGTTGAGCGACTCCACGGTGATGATTTTTATGACCGCGGTCATTCTCCTTGCGCTTGGGATTATCGCTGAAATTCAAGTACGGCTCTGTCGACAGTGGTAGGACTGGGCAATAAGCTGGGGGCCGACGACGCCTGACATGGGCCAGGGCGAGAAGGGTGCCAAGCAGACTTCGCCGCCGACCCCGGGAACTTCTATATTGACCGGGCCTGAATCGCTTCGCGGGTGTCGAGCCAGCGGTTTTCAGAGCACACGGCTTTGCTTCTGCATTGTTGATGCCAACTGGTGCCGGAATAACCGAAATGCCCGTGAACAGGGAGTGCCTGTTAGCGAAATCGATTTCAACTATCACGGAGCGGGATCAAGATATAATCAACACTGACCAAGAATTGCTATACCTAGAGTGCGAGTCATATTGCGATCACATCCGTCGCAAAGGCCCACCTCAAGAAAATAATGAAATACCAGGAGGTTTGACTAAATGTTGGAACGGAATTCGAATCGAGTCTTGATCATGCTAATAGCAGTGTTTTGCTGGGCCGGTAGTGCCCTGGCCGAACCAAACCAGAAACCTATGAAAGAGACCCTCCAGATCAGCGAGGACATCCAATACCTCCTCTACTTGCCCGAGGGGTATGGAGAGGAGGAAAAGAAGTGGCCCTTAATGATCTTCCTCCACGGACGGGGAGAAAGCGGGGATGATCTCGATAGAGTCAAAAAGCACGGGCCGCCCAAACTCATTGAGAAGGGTAAAGACTTTCCTTTCATCATCGTCTCCCCCCAATGTCCGAGAGACCGTTGGTGGAGCGATATTTATTTGGATCGATTGATCGACTCCGTTATTGAAAGTCATTCAGTTGATGAGGACCGTATTTACATGACAGGGCTTTCGATGGGTGGATTCGGAACCTGGAACTATGCCGGTTTGCATTCCGGTCGACTGGCGGCTATCGCCCCGATCTGCGGCGGGGGCGACCCCATCCTCACTTGGCGGATGAGAAGTCTTCCCATTTGGGCATTTCATGGAGCCAAAGACGGAACCGTCCCGGTCGATCGGACGATGCAAATGGTGGAAGCAGTGAAATCCCGGGGAAACGATGAAGTCAAAGTCACCATCTATGCCGAAGCCGAACATGATTCATGGAGTGAGACTTACAACAACCCAGAGTTATATGAATGGTTTCTGAGTCACAAGCGAGAAAGTCGATCCTCGAATAGAGAAAGAAGAAGATAGGGGAAAAAGAGGGTTACCCGATAGAAAAGGAATCGTTCCTTTCACCAGCACGATACTACCCCCAAACACCCCAGTAGGTTTTGTGCGATTGGCCCTCTAGCCCAGGAGGGCCTTTCTCTTTTTGCGCACAAAAGACCCAGGGACCTCCCTTCTATCCCCCTCACGAGGCCTTCAGTAAGGCCTCTTGCGGTGAGGGAAAGACCAGGGAGAGATCCTCGCCGGCACCATGACGCTGAAGGACCGGGGAGAGCACCTTGCTATAGTGAGTGGTGACAGGCAGATCTCCGGGTCCCTCCAGCACTTCTTCAGTGAGACCCCGCCAGTCCGCTTGTACCGCACCGCCTTCGACGCCTCCGCCCAACACCATCATCAACCCACCGCGACCGTGATCGGTGCCGAGTGCCGAGTTCTCCCGGACTCGTCTTCCAAACTCGCTCATGACCACCACTGAGGTCGTTGCCATCGCGTGTCCGAGGTCTTTGGAAAATGCCGCCAACCCCTGGGAAAGTGTCCGCATCCGTGGATTCATGATCGGACCCTGAGTCAGGTGGGAATCCCAGCCCCCCAGGTCCAGGCATGCGGCCTCTAGTCCGACCCTCGCTTTGATGAGTTGTGCAATCTCGATGAGGCCCTCGCCGAATTCGTTGCGCGGGTATTCCGCGTTGCCATCTGGTTGGTAATCAGAGTGGCGAATGGCCTCAATCCGTCGCATCGATGAAAGGGTGTCATTGGCCGATGCCGCTATCGATCCCTCTTCGCGGCCATAGAGCCTCTCGATGTTTTGAACCAGATCGGCCGATTTGTCGCCAAGGGTAAAATCCTTGAGGGAATCCATGACAGTCGCCGCAGGCGCCCCTCGCAAAGATTCAGGCAGCGACTTTCCGATCGCGATTGCGGAGAGTGAACTCTTGGCCGGGTTTGGGCGGTACCTGAGAAACCGTCCGAGCCAACCGCCGGCGACTTCTCCGCCATGTTCCATCAGATCCTGGGCCTCGAAGTGTGATCGTGTTTGATCTTCCGATCCGGCCCCGTGGTAGAAGGCGAGTTGCCCCTCATTGTAAAGCGAATGGAGTTCTTTCATCTCAGGGTTCAGAGAGAAGCGGTCATCCAATGGGATTCCTACATCTTTTGAGATCGAGATCAGCGGGCGCGCGTTGTAGTACCCATCATCTTCAACAGGGACCACCATGTTCAGCCCATCCGCCCCACCTCTCAAAAATATAACCACAAGAGTTCTTTTGTTGTCTCTATTGTTTGAAACATATCCATTGTCGGTCATGGTTAACACCTCTGGAACGCTGGAGAGGAGAGCATCAATGCGACACCCTCTCTGCTGGAATTAAGTGTGGATGTCTCGACATCGTTTGGAAGTCTCCCCAAGAAATGAATCCTGAGATCCTCCTCTTCCCCGTGAACTTCTTTGAGTCTATCCAAATCGAATCGGGTCCCCTTTATTTCGTTCTTACAAAGAGAGACGGCGAACTTCCATCGCCAAAAAAGAGTCCCCAACCAGGGGTCCGCCACATCGGGATAACCGTCGGGCGTCGGAAACTGAAAAGGTGCTTGGCCCATCC
>JAJDBZ010000449.1 GCA_029261095.1 Candidatus Omnitrophota bacterium
AACTCATGACCACAATCCTCCGCTATACAACAGTTTATTCAGGGGAAACTGTAATAGGATTCCCATCGACAAATACAGTCCCTGCTGACAGGGTGAGCAAATCGGCATTCACCGGGTCGGGGTCGAGATCGATTGCAACCAACCCGATACCCTCTTTCAGGAAAAAGCTGTTATCCAGAAACTCCACCTCAAAATCGGAGATTCCAAAGTCGACAACCGCCCGTATGTTGACCGTTAGTTTAATCACATTGGTGAATTCTCCCAGTGTGGTGCTGAAAGTGGGGAGTAATTCCGAATAGGCGACGGTCGCGAACGCGGTTGCATTGATGACCTGCTCGCCGAATGGCGGGACGATCGCATTGACTGCGATGGAGGCGGTTGTTCCGATGATGTCTCCAATCGACAGATCGGCGCCACCAAAATCGACAGGTGGGTCCAGAATAAAATCTTGGGGTGGAATCTCCAGCGCGACCCCCTTCAGGTCGAGTTCGAATCCGACCGCTTCGCGGATTCCATGGAAAAGAAGATGACCCGTTGTTTCGTCGATGGACCAAAAATCTTCGTCAAGGTGTCGGACATGATCGGTCAAGAATGCCGTTGTCCGGATGGAGTTGACCAGAACCCCGTCCCCTAAATCCACCGGCTCGTCGAGGACGATCCAGGTAAACCCATCACCGACGATTCCTTTCGAAGGTGTTCCAAAGGTCCAGTTGCTTCCCGGTGACAAGACGAAGTAATCCGAGACTGCGAAAGCCATACCCGATTGGGCTTCTGTGGCCGTCGGTGTCGGAGTCTCCGTAGGGGGTTGGGATGTGGGAGTGGAGGTTGGAGTGGGCGTCGCCGATTCAATGACATCATACCACTGGTCGATGAACGCGAAGACGTCCTCCGCGGATACTTCACCATCACCGTTCAAGTCCACATCGGGAGTCGGTGTGACCTCTTGTCCCAGAGCCGGAGTGGCCAGAACACAGACTACGAGAACAGAGCGATACACGAAATCGGACAACAGCATATGGACACCCCTCAAAACAACGATTCAATCAAGTTACCTTCTGGTTCATGGATAGTAAAGGGTTTCTCCTATGATACTCTTGCGGACCACCTATATGGTGACCGCCCAACATTCGATTCGTCTTGGTGGAGGAATTTTGGCATGACTGAAAAAAAGGAAGATCCTATTCTCATGGATGGGAAAACAGTGGCGGCACAGATCCGCGAGGAATTGAAAGTCCGTGTTGCCCGGTTGATCGATGGAGGAAATCCAACTCCGATTCTTGCGACCATCTTGGTGGGCGACGATCCCGCTTCCGCAACTTATGTGAAGATGAAGGGTAAGGCGTGCGAGTCGATCGGCATTGAATCCCAAAAGATCGAAATGCCCGAGTCGACCACGACAGTGGAACTTCTTTCCAAAATAGAGGATTGCAACTCCGATCCCAACGTCCATGGTATCTTGCTACAACATCCGGTCCCCTCCCAAATCGATGAACGCTTGGCCTTCGATACGATTTCCCCTGAGAAAGATGCCGATGGAGTGACCACCCTCGGATTCGGGCGGATTAGTTTTGGTCAATCGGCCTATCCCTGTTGCACACCTGCTGGAATCCTGAGGCTGCTGGACGATTACCAAGTCCCACTAGAAGGCAAGCACGCGGTGGTGGTGGGGAGGTCCCCAATCCTTGGTCGTCCTGTAGCGATGATGCTGCTCCATCGAAATTGTACGGTCACCATTTGCCATTCGAGAACTCAGGATCTCCCATCGGTCGTATCGTACGGGGACATCGTCGTCGCGGCGGTCGGTAGGCCGAATTTTATACAGGGAGATTGGATCAAAGAGGGAGCGGTCATCATGGATGCCGGTTATAACCCCGGCAATGTAGGCGATGCCGACTTCGATGCATGTTCCAAGAAGGCCTCTTACATCACCCCAGTTCCGGGCGGAGTCGGTCCCATGACGATTGCGATGCTCCTCGAACATACTGTTCAAGCTGCTGAGAAAGCCGCCCGCAGTCAATAAACAGATGGACGTGGGAGCGCCGAGGGCCCGAGACAAAGCCGACCGAAAACTTGACCTCTCAGGCGGGCAAGGTTCTTTTCCCTATTCCATTCGAGATGATGCCATTCGGGAAAGTCTTAGCGATCAATCTCGGAATGGTACCGTCTTTCACCATCCGACCGCCCTGGAAATCGAAACGGCTGAAAGGGTTCGCGATCTGATTCCCGCCGCGCAGCATGTCCGCTTCGGACCCACGCGGTCTGAAGCGAATCTGGCGGCGATTCGAATTGCACGCGCATCCACAGAGAAAAACCTCATTGTCCGCATTCATGATCAGGATTTAGGCTGGTACAACAACCTGACCCCAGAAGTGTGTCATTCAGACCAACCCTGGAGTGGAGGTGGACACCGATTTGCGACTCCCGGAAGCGGACAGACCACATCGGATGTCGCGAATCTTGTCGAAGTCAGATGGGGCGATTTGCTCTGGGTAGAGCGTCTTTTCCAACAGCGGTCCTCGCAGATCGCCGCCATGATCATTCAACCCATTCATCGAAATCTGGAATGTCCTCCACATGGATACTTCTATTGCCTTCGAAGCCTTTGCGACCGATTCGGTATCTTCCTCATATTCGACGAGACTCGACACGGATTTCATATTGGACCGGGTGCAGCACAAGGGTACTTCGAGGTTGAGCCCGATCTGTCCACCTTCGCCTCCTCACCCAAGGATGGTTTTTCCGCAAGCATTCTCTGCGGAAAGGTTCCGCTGTTAGCCAGATGGAGTCATCTGGGCACTCTCTTCTATGGCGCCCATCACGGTAACGCAATAGGTGTCGCTGGAATTCAAGCGTGCCTCACCCTGATCGAAGAACGTCGTCACTCAGGTGATGGCTCCCTCCAATGGGGAAGCATGCCTCTGGAAAAGCGACTCCTATCCAGTCCAGTATTCGCCAGAGAATCGATCGGGGTTACCCGCGTTGGAGATTTACTTGGAATCGATCTACCGGACTCCGTAAAAGAGGGATTTGCGGCCGACCTGATTCAGTCTGGAGTTACTCTTTCGGATGATGGCCTCTTTCGTTTGGGTGGCCTGGATTCCGATGAAGCAATCGAAGAGATCGCTCATCGGATTGAAGCCACGATCGAGAAAGCGGTACGGATAGAATCGTCGCATTTAAACTCCTCCGCTAACCCTGTTCCCACCTGTATAAAAGATGCAACCGATGAGCGACCCGCTTCGAAACGTGTCCGATTCACTGGCGTGGACACTCCCGATTCTCTCTCGGAAAGGTTTCGCGAGAAACGGTTCAAAGGGTTGATGAACCTTGCGAGTCAGTTTCCGACAAAACCTCATCGGATTGTCGACCTGGGAGGGACCGCCGAGTATTGGGTCAATCGAGGTCTCGCTGGATCTCCCGATTTCGACATCACCCTGGTCAACCTTTCCCCTCAAGAAGAGTCTCGCCGGAATATCCATTTCGTCATGCGCGATGTCGGAGATCTCTCCTTCTTGGAGGACAAGGCTTTTGACATTGCCGTCTGTCACTCGGTGATCGAACACCTATACACTGGGGAACGGCAGGAAGAATTGTCCCGCCAGATCCAGAGAATCGCAAAGGCCTATTGGGTGCAGACTCCCAACTATTGGTTTCCAGTCGAACCTCATTTTCTTCTCCCACTCTTTCAATGGCTCCCGGAATGGATTCGCATCCATATCCTGAATCGATATGGTTCGCTCAGGTTTGGGCCTTATCGAGACTTAGCCATGAGTCGCCAAGCGGTAAAAGAGATCAGGTTGTTGGCCCGAAAGGACCTGGAGAAACTGTTTCCCGGAGCTGAAATCACCCCGGAGAGATACCTCGGTTGGGTCAAATCCTGGGTCGTTGCCTCGCCTCAGAACCTCGAGGAATGAACCCCGCCCCCTCGGATCTTGACCTTCGAAGCTGAACCGCTCTCTTTTTCTCCGGGATGAAGGCCCCATTTGGGTTTTAACTAGATTGCAATGAAACCGGTCGAGACTCCTTGGGAACCGGTTGGGGAGGGTGGGGCTGGTTTCAATTCTTAACACCCAAAACAGATAGAAAGCCCCTCCTGAGGTCATCTACTCCGAAATTCGGTAGAAGTTGGTGGAGGCCCCCAGATTAGTCAAAACATGCTTGACATTCGACTCCATCTGTCGATAATCCTTAGTGGAATTCTTGCTTATAAGCGGCAACCCCTCTTAAAATAAGAGAGGGTAAGTGAACGGGAGAAACGGGAATGAGACGCTCATCGCTCAATGTCTTTTCATTCTTGGCCGTCACTTTTCTAGCGTTAACCTTTGCTCAAGGTGTTCTCGCTGGAGAAGATGATGTCCAAAAGCACCCTCTCCTCCAACCCGAAACGAGTTGGGAGGAGAGATTCTCTGAGGATTTTCCCTCGCTGGAAAATAAAGCCTCCACGCATTTGGCGGCCCTCGAAATTATTTCCAATATCGGAACGGACACCAAAGAGTTCGATGCCAAACGCCAGTTTTCGCTGGGAACGGTCAGTGATGCTGTAGGCGGCGCCCTTTCCAACGTTGTGAAAGCGCCGGTTGTTGTCATGGAGAAGGCAGTGGGTACTCTTTCGGGATTGAACCCGCTCAACCTCCTTCACAATGACAAAGACGAGGAGCCAAACCTTCAACGAGTTGACAACTCCGTGCTCACCGAAGAACTTGAAATTCGATCCAAGTATACCAACCGTTCTTATGATGAATGGTTCGCGAATGAAACTGCGGAGTCATTGATGGCCCAAAGGCCCGCGCCAAAAGAAAAACGAACCAAGATCCAAGTGCTCCTTCAAAATTTCATTTCATCGAAGGATAAATAAAACAAACCTTTCGTGTTGAAGAAATCGAAGCCCCGGTTCAGAATTGGATCGGGGCTTTTTCATGGGTATCCAATGCGCCCTCATATTCTCTCGGGGAGGTCTTCCTTTTGAAAGCCAAAGCAGCAATTGGAAACGGTAACGGAGAGTTTGCTTTCGGAGATATTGAAGTCGGCGACCCTGTCGGCAGCGAAGTCTTGGTCCGAATCCAAGCGGCGGGAGTCTGTCACACCGATTGGGATTCTCTTTCCTGGGGGCGCCCGATTGTTCTTGGCCATGAGGGAGCGGGAGTGGTCGAAGCGGTTGGCTCGGATGTCGAGTCACTCTCGGTCGGCGACTCGGTCTTGCTCAACTGGGCCATTCCCTGCGGCCACTGTTTTCAATGTCAACGTGGAAACCAGGTTCATTGTGAGGACCATCCGACTGTTCCAGAAGAAAGGACCTTCCACAACGGCCGTCCCCTCGAACGATCGTTCCACTTGGGAACCATGTCTACTTTGACCGTTGTCCCTGAAGAAGCGGCCACTCGAATCGAGGTGCGAATTCCGTTCACTTCCGCGAGCATTGTCGGTTGCGGGGTCATGACTGGTGTCGGGTCCGTACTCAATGCCGCCCGCGTGGAGCCGGGGAGTTCCGTGGCGGTGTTGGGAACTGGAGGAGTTGGTCTGAATGTCATCCAAGGTGCCAAGATAGCCGGGGCGGGGAAAATCATCGCGGTTGACACCAAAGAATCCAAACTCGAGATGGCTCGCGATTTCGGAGCCACTCACTCGGTGAAGGCAGACCCCAACGACACGGGATTGTTGAAGGCAGCCGAAGAGGTGAAGGAAATGACGGATGGGCGTGGCGCCGATTACGCCTTCGAATGCACGGCCATTCCCGAATTAGGCGCTGCTCCTCTCGCGATGGTCCGCCACTGTGGAACAGCGGTCCAGGTTAGCGGTATCGAACAGGAGATTACGATCGATATGAATCTCTTTGAGTGGGACAAGGTCTACATCAATCCGCTCTATGGTAAGTGTCGTCCCAAGATCGACTTCCCACGGCTTCTCAACTTTTATCGAGAGGGGCGCCTCAAACTTGACGAGTTGGTCACTAGAACCTACGCACTCGAAGACTTGGACAAAGCCTTTCATGACATGCATGAGGGCCTCAACGCGAAAGGGGTCTTGATAATCGAATAAGCCATGTCCACTTTCCGTACCCTCGAAGTTTCCAACGCCGTATACGAGTTTGAAGGATTGACGTGCGTTACCGTGAAAAGCCCCTCGCTCAAGCACCGTGGAGACTTAAGTCTCTTTGTCCCGCCCGAGGCGAGAGGCCTTGAAGAAGTTCCCCTTGTCATCTTGTTACACGGCGTATACGGGAGTCACTGGAACTGGACCCTTATGGGAGGAGCTCATCGTGTGACTCAGGGATTGTTGGACCGCGCTCTCATCGAGCCGACGGTCTTGGTGATGCCTTCGGACGGATTGTGGGGCGATGGTAGCGGCTATCTCAAACACGCTGACGCTGATTATGAGAAATGGATTGTGGATGATACCGTTCAAGCCGCAATCGAAGTCGAGAATTGCCTCTCGCCCCAATCAAAAGTTTTTATTTCCGGTCTCTCGATGGGTGGATTCGGTGCCCTGCGGCTGGGTGCGAAATTCCCCGAGCGTTTCGCAGGGATCTCAGCTCACTCATCGATCACGGAGTTTTCTCAGCTGAAGGAATTCGTTGAAGAGCCTCTGGATCGATATGGCACTATCAATCCGAATGATGAAACAGTCTTGGATTGGATGGTTGAAAACCGGGATCGACTTCCTCCCTTGAGGTTCGATTGCGGAACCGAGGATCCACTTCTCGAACCCAATCGAAAACTCCATAAGGCTCTGACCGACTCGGGCATCGAGCATACCTATGAGGAGTTTGCCGGTGGGCACGCCTGGGATTATTGGCACGACCACCTGACTGATACCCTACGGTTTTTTCACTCGTTGCTTTCGTCATCGCGTTAATCGACCTCGGGTTCGATTCACCAGTCGCCGAACCAATCTTCCGGAATTTCCACGATACAAACATCCGGGTTTCCTCGTCGATTCGAGGCGAACACCAGCTTCTTCCCGGTCGGATCCCACCCCATGTGTGGGTGTGCTCCAGACCCGTAGGTTCGATGTCCCTGAACGAGTAGCCGCTCGCGAGAGGACTGTGCGCTGAACAGAGCGATGTCTCCGTGCCAATTATCCGCGGCGGCAAACCGACCGTTGGGATCACCCGAAGTGTGCCACCAGTTACGTTTGGCAAGGTCCTTTGCGGAAACTTCTTCCAACCAGGAACCCGCGCCGATGATGCGTGCGATCCCTGTGTCGACATCGATCACTTTCACATGTGACTCTTCGCCTCCGAATCCCGGCATCCAATGAGACCCGCTGCAGAACACCACCTGGTTGTCGACCCAAAAGCATTCATGGGTGGTCAGTTCACCACTGGCGGCATCCGGGTAGAGTTTCCAGGGCAAGCGGTCTGAAAGATCGGCCAGCCACATCCGGTGATCGTACTGACCTCCTTCGATGTTATGGTCCGCCCACTTCCAATCACGGGCATGATTGAACATCACGAGATCGGGACGATCCCAGCTGCATTGGATATGACCCTGGATGAAAGGAGTCCGTGCCGCCTCCTGGATCTCACCGGTCTCTTTGTCGGCGGCCACAATGAATGATTCCTCTGTCTCTTTTTCCGGGCCGCCGAAAAAAAGCAGAGTTCCATCACTGTTCTCATTCAATCCGTTCGAAGAGGCGAGGTTTTCCGGGTAGTCGCAGATCTTACGCTCGGTCACCCGGACTCGAGTTTCGGGCTCGACTTCAGTTTCGATCTTCCACGCCCAGATCGCGCGATCGTAATCGACATAGACCTCATTCTCGAAGCGAGATGCGGTGGATAGACCATGCACGGGGTGGTCATCTCTTTGAATTCGGATGAGTTCGCCAGTCTCTTCCAGATAACCGTGGAGTCCGCTCGGCCCGCTGTCGCTCGTTCTGTTGAAAAAGAGGATCGATTCATCCGGTAACCAGGACCTCTGATGAAAATAGAGGTTGGTGTCATGCGCACCTGACCGAGTCACAAAAGTAACCTTCGCGCCTGAATCGTCGTCAATTGTGATTTCGCGCTCCGAAGGGAAGATTTCGCACTCCCAACTCGCACTTTCTGCCTGGGATGACTGATGAATGATCGGGACAATCCCGCCCAAAAGCTTGAAAATAAAGATCCAACCTATGATTCGCACCAGTTTCTCCTCCTACTGGAAAGCGGAGTCTCCATTCAACCCCGCAACTTTTTCAGTTAACCTTCCTACTTTGCCAAATCTGCGGGTAAAGCGTAACCACCAAGGAGATACCCCGAGCGATGACACCCGAATGGAGGAGACGGTCCGCTTATGCTTTCCTGATCCTCTTCGCCTTTTTCCTCAGGGTTCCACATTTCACACCACTCGCCCTGATTGGGTCGGATGGGAGTGAGTATGTCTATTGTGTCCAGGAGAATGTCTTCCCTCATTCACCCTACATCCTCCACATGTGGGCGGGATACCTCCTCGACCCCTTCGTATCCCTCGATTGGGGATACTCG
>JAJDBZ010000450.1 GCA_029261095.1 Candidatus Omnitrophota bacterium
CGTACGCGATATCGTCGTTCAGCTTGGCCATGCCTGACATGTCAATGACACAGGCAAATGTTCTCGGGGCAAACTTAGCGGCCATCAGAGAAACATTTCCGCCACCCGATCCACCGCAGGCGTAAATGCGTCCCGAGTGGAAGGGGATCTCTTTCGACTTAAGAGAGTCGTAGACATAGTGAAGGGCGCGAAGGGCATCCACGGCTTGGTACATCCCGAAGTCATAGGGTTTTCCCGTCGCCGCCCAATCGCCGCTTTGGATGTAATCGACACAGATGGCGATCACATTGTACTTGTTCGCCAGGAGATCGGGGTCGGCGGTCCCCCGCGCATGAGTCCCGCCCCAGTTGTGAAGAGAGAGCATCAGACCGGTCTCTTCATTGACCTCCTCTAAAGAGCCTCCCGGATAGTGTAGGTAAAGGGCGACCGTGCGCGGGCCGGGATCGAAGGGCCATTCCTGAGTCGGGATCTCCAGAGTCGCATTTGATTCGGGTAAGGGTGGCAGGGATTCTCCCCAAGCAATCCCAACGCAGAGAAGCGCGGTGAGGCAAACCAGGGATTGTCTCATTTAGTTCCCTTCCCCGTCGGTCAACCAGTCATAAGAGAATCGAGTGAACGCGATACTATCGTAGCCCTCTTCGATCGCTTGTTCGTAGAGGCAACCGATGTCGCCATCCGGGAGAACCGCCAGGCAGGAGTAAGCGGCGAACCCCGGCTCGATGCACTTGGCGACCGGCCAGGTTTTTCCTTCGTCGTAACTGACTCGGACTGTGAGCTCGTTGCGGTCATCATGCTTAGACCGTGCGGGGTTCGAGAAGAGGAGAGGGTGCACTCCATCTTTCTTCACTTTGTCATAAGCGATCAAACTCGCCTGGCAGACCGGTTCAACCAGCGCGGGGTCATCGACCACATCCGACCAGGAGACTCCCCCATTATGACTGGTGGAGACCGCGCGCACCCCATTCTTCCGATAACTCCGCATGTTGAGGAGAACCGATCCATCGGAGAGTTCCACCGCCTGGCATTCGTTCATCCGTGGTCCGGTGATCTCGCCCGATCGCCAGGTCTTTCCGCTGTCATCGCTGTAGATCGAAAAACAGTGACTGTAGGGATCGTTCAGCAGACGGCCATAAGAGGGGAAAAGGAGGCGACCGCTTTCGAGTTGGATGCCCACCCCCGGACCGGGGACCGCCTCAGTCCAGCCCGCCCTGTATACGGTCTCCGTAATGTCCATCGGTTCGGACCAAGTCATTCCATCGTCTTTACTGTGGACAATCCAAATGCTTCGGGAGGGTTCGGTGGCGCTTCGGAGGTCTTTTTGGTTCTTGTACTTTTCGGTGCTGGTTCGGATGAGGCACATCCAAATCGTTCCGGTCTCTCGGTCGATGACTGGAGTCGGATTCTGGACAGCATGATCCCCATCCTTGGCCACCACCTGCATGGGCTCCCAGGTCTTGCCGCCATCCTCGCTGCGTCGCACCACTGTTTCGAGGTGGCCGTGATCGTGGCCGGTGTCCTGACGGGCCTCGCAAAAGGCGAGGAGGTCTCCGCCTGGAGTCACTAGGAGCGAGGGGATGCGGTAGGTGTCGACATTGTTTTGACCTTGGATGTAGACATTGGTATGGAAGAGGTCCTCGGCATGGGAGGGTGTCAGTGAAAGTATGAGAAGGAATATGGGGATCAAAATGGATTTCATGGTTTCTCCTCCAGATGGAATCGATTGTTCAATGAGGTTGGATAGTAAGGGAATCGTAGCGCCGTCTTCTAGACGGCCAGCCTGGAGGAGCCGTCTGGAAGACGGCGCTACGGAAATCAGGGGTTCCATTCCCTGACGGATGGATCACGCATGGATATCATTAAGGGAAGAGATCGAAATGAAACAGAAGCGACGGTTTCCTTATCTGATTCTTCTGGTCCTTCCCCCTCTCTTCCTGATCGTCGGGGAACAGATCTACCAATTGCACCTCCGCGACCAACTCTGCGACGCAGTCCGTGCTCAGGACGATCTCCTGGTGGCGAAGCTCCTGAAGCGTGGTGTTCCGGCGGACCGAAAGGGGCTCCAAGGAAAGACTGCGCTTGAGATAGCCGAGGAAGTTGGTTGCGCGTGGTTTCCTGAGATGGTTCGCAGTGGGGGTGAGCCGGTGTTTCCTTACAGGAAGAAATCGGGTGGTGGTTTGATCAATGAGTTTTGATTCGAAGTCACTCCTCCACCGGGTTCAACAAAAAGGCCCGCTGCTTTCTGTCCTTAAATCCATTTCCTACGATCTGACCTTGTTCATTGATATGTTCAAGGCGCATTACATGAGTCCCCCATTTTGGATTCACAGTCAAATAATCTGGAAGATAAGGCGTTCCATCTAGCCAGATGAGGCCGACAACACCATTTGACCGAGGAGCATCTAATATGGATAGCATGATTCTATTGGCCCACCCCGAATTCAGTCTGCAGATCAAAGGATAGAGGTTTCTTCTCACCCATTTTTTCAAACCTGATCCATTGACGAGTTCTCTACTCACTGAGCAACGCCCAATCATTTCTCTGTTCGAGTTCATGGATACTACCCTACAACCTGGTGCGAACTCAGGTGCTTGAACTTCTGACCAATGGCCGTCTCCGTAATAGATCCAATTTCCATTTATCAGGACCTCGTTGTTCCGGTTAATCGTTATAGGTAGAAGTGAACGTTTGTGAATTTCCGTGGGTGTATTCTCAAAGATGATCTCATTGCTAACGAAAGATCGGTTCGCCGTGAAGCGCACCCAGTTCGCCGAAATGCCCACCCAAACGCCTAATGGATTCATGATGCTCAGGTTAGACAATGCGGGGAATTCTTCATTGAGATTTGTTTGCCCTGTTGAACTAACAATAAGGGAGGTCCGTGCCCTCTTTCGCTTTCGAGACGATTCGGAGTCGGCGTCGGGATTCAATGTGATTGCGACATTCCCTTGATCGTCCGCTCCTACAGGGACACCCGAGCCTTCCGGAAAGAAATCCTTGATCATCCCTTCGCTCTCATTCCAGGCGAAAGGGTAGGGCCTGTCGGTGTGAGATTGTTCACGAGTCACCCCGAAGATCAATCCGTTGTTGGTAAGACGAGTTACGGTTAATCTACCATGAATCTCAGAACCTCTCCCCCGGTGCATCCCATTTGTCGAGTCCCAGAGGAAGATTCCAGATGTCGGATGGTAACTCCTTTGGTCGTAGGCGAATGTTCCAGCCACCTCGCCCTTGTCGTTGATGCGGACATTAGAAAACCGTAAGCCACGGTAGCCTTGGAATCCCAGTTCACCCTCTTTGTCTTCCAGCCCCTTTAATGGGCCAAGATCAACAACCTCATACTGCTTGGGCGGCTTCGTAGCCCACCCAAGGTAGAGAAGAATCCCCACAATGAGGACCAGGAATGACATGCAACCGAGTGCCAATTTCCGCTTCTTCTTCTTCATGGGATCACTCCACGAAGCAATCCCAGCGATTACGACAAACCATCGGAAAACCCTCCAATCGAGAATCTTCCCACGGTCCATGCCTCCCTGCAATACTACGATTCTAATTAGTGAACGGTAACGCTGGAATGGGTCACGGAATGAGGGGTACGTCAGGTCCATCCTCCATGGCACAAACCAAGAATTCGGCCAAGGGGGGCGGTCGTCGGCCTCGCATTGTGCAATGGAGAAAAGCTGAAATAATACGGGAATGACTTTCTTGGTCGGGATGATCGCATTGGCGGTTCTGTTCATTTTTCTGGAACGAATCGATCCGTGGCGCGAACAACGGGTTTGGCGTGATAAGTTCGGACAGGATTTGTTCTACCTTTTCATGAATGGATACCTCATCGGGGTACTGGTCCATTGGTTCCTGTACCGAGTGGATGACTCGCTGCTTCCGGAAAGCCTGACCCGATATATCTCCCTGGGCCTCGTCTCCGGGTGGCCGATCTGGGGGCAGTTCCTGGTAGTCTTCTTTCTGATCGACTTTGTTCAGTGGTGTATCCACAACCTCCTCCACCGTGTCCCCTTCTTATGGGAGTTCCACAAAACCCACCACTCGATCGAGGAGATGGACTGGATCGGGCAGATGAAATTCCACTGGGTGGAATGGATCGTCTACAAAACGCTCCTCTTTTTTCCGTTCACCCTTTTGGATGTAGATCCCCGGGTGCTCCTTGGGTCGGGGTTGTTGACCCTGGCGATCGGGTTCTTCAACCATTCCAATATCGATATCAATATTGGACCACTGGGATACTTCTTCAACAACCCGAGGATGCACATCTGGCATCACACACACCCGGACTGCGGGCCGACACTCTGCAATTTCGGTTTGAATCTTTCGTTGTGGGACTGGATTTTCGGAACCGCCTACCAACCGGAAGAAAAGTTCCCCGATCGGATAGGGCTTGCCGAAGAGGACCATTTTCCCGATTCTTTACCCGAGCAACTGATCTATCCGATCCGACTCAAGAAAGGCGAATGACTTTGTAATGACTACCCAAATCTGGAAAACGAGGGGTTCCTCCGAATTCCCGCGAAATTTTGTCCCCAAGGAAAGCGACCTCGGGGAATGGGAGGAGATCGAACCTCTATTCAAGGATCTACTCGACCGGGAACTCAAAACGAAGAAGAGCATCGAGAGTTGGTTGCGGGACCTATCGGAGTTGGAAGCCTGCCTGGATGAAGAGGGGTCGCGTCGGTATATCTCCATGACCTGCAACACCGCCGATGAGGAACTCGAAAAATCGTACCTTCAATTCATAACCGAAATCGAACCTCGACTCAAACCCTATTCCGACAAGATCAACCGCAAATACCTCGACTCGCCGATGAGAAAAAAACTCGACCCGGAACGTTACCTGGTTTATGACCGCGACATTGGGAACGATGTGAAACTCTTCCGTGAAGAGAATGTGCCGCTGCAAACCGAGGACGATAAACTGCGTCAACAGTATCAAAAGCTCTGCGGATCTCTGACAGTCGATTTCGAGGGCGAAGAGCGGACAATGCCGCAGATGCGAAAATACCTGGAGGTGACCGACCGCTCGGTGCGTGAGGAAGCCTGGAAGAAAACCTCGGAACAATACCTTCAGCACAAGGACGAATTCGACAGCATCTACGACGAACAGATCAACCTTCGCAACCAGATCGCGGAGAATGCCGGGTTTGAAAACTACCGGGACTACATTCACCTGGCGAAATCGCGGTTCGATTACTCTCCCGAGGATTGTTTCGCGTTTCATGAGGCGATCGAGGAACTGATTGTCCCGATAAACCGGAAGATCGCGGAACGCAGGAAGAAGAACCTGGGGGTCGAACCACTCCGTCCCTGGGATCTTCAGGTTGACGAAAAAGGACGGGACCCATTGAAACCCTTCGAGAACGGGAAAGAACTCGAGGAGGGCGCCTACAAGATTTTCACCCATGTCGACCCGGAACTCGCCGAACAGTTCGCCCTGATGCGATCCAACAGTCTGCTGGACCTCGAAAGCCGGAAGGGGAAAGCGCCGGGCGGGTATCAATGCGGGCTGGAAGAGGTGCGGTACCCCTTCATCTTCATGAATGCCGCGGGCACCGATGGAGATGTGTTCACTCTCTTGCATGAGGGCGGACACGCATTCCATTCGTTCGCCTGCCGCGAGGACCCGGTCACCACCTACCGTAACCCGCCGCTCGAGTTCGCCGAGGTCGCTTCCATGAGTATGGAGTTGTTTGGGTTAGGGTTTCTCGAAGAGTTTTACACCGCTGAGGAAGCCGAGCGATCCCGCGAGTCGAGTCTCGAAGGGATTCTGAAAGTTCTGGCCTGGATCGCAACCATTGATGCTTTCCAGCATTGGGTCTATCTCAACCCCGGTCATACCCGTGAAGAGAGGAAGGATCATTGGCTCTCTTTGCAAGACCGTTTCGGTTCGGGAGTGGACTGGACCGGTTTCGAGGATGCGAAAGCCCATGCCTGGCATCGTCAGCTGCACCCTTTTACTGTCCCGTTCTATTACATCGAGTATGGCATCGCCCAACTCGGCTCCTTGCAGTTGTGGGTGAATTCCCTCGACGATCTCGCGGCCGCGGTGGCGGATTACAAAGAGGCGCTGACTCTCGGCGGGTCTCGCCCTCTCCCCGAACTGTTTGCCAGCGCGGGCATCCGATTCGCTTTCGACAAAGAGACAGTGAAACCCTTGGCCGACAGACTGATCGAGGCATTGAGACTATAACCCCACCCCCTA
>JAJDBZ010000046.1 GCA_029261095.1 Candidatus Omnitrophota bacterium
GGGCGCTTCGCTGGACATATTCGAGAATCGACAGTTAGCGGGAACCTGGGTCCTTCGAGTCACCGATGCCAATCCAGGAGACACTGGAACCTTGAACCAGTGGTGTCTTCTCCCCACTCTCCAAACCGCCACCTCGACTCCGACTTCCACGCCGACCGCGACACCGACTCCCACCACAGATGTCGGTTTCAATTGCAACTCTCCCTATACCGGTCCCATGGGAGGGGCTGTTCAAATCCCCGATGCGACTCCGCAACAACCCTTCGCAACGCTTGAAGATACGATTGTTATCACTGACCCAGGGACGATCGCGGATATCGATGTCTTCGTGGACATCACCCACGCATCCATTGACGAGGTGAGCGTCGCACTAGTCAGAGTGGACCAAGGGTTGATCATTCCGCTCTATTCAGGGATCGCATGCAGTGCCACTCGACTTTCAGCGGTCATCAGCGATGAGGGGCAGGTCGCCCCTTGTCCGGCCAATAACCCATCGGTCCCGATCCAGATCAATACAGGGCAATCGGCGTTGGACGAGCTGGATGGTCGCTCCTTAGCCGGAACCTGGACACTTCAGGTGACCGATTCCGATAATGGCAATACTGGCACGCTCAACCAATGGTGTCTGATCGCCACGCTCGAAACACCGACTTCCACTCCCACCTTAACTCCCACCGCCACACCCACACCAACTACCGATGTGGCATTCAATTGTCATTCACCTTACACAGGACCAATGGCGGGACCGCTGCAGCTCAAAGACGCGACCGGAGCAGGCCTAGCCCGTACATCGGATTCCATTGTCGTTGCCGATATGGGCACCATTCTCGATGTCAATGTCTTTGTGGATATTACCCACGATTCAATCGGCGAAATCGGTGTCTCACTCATTCATGAACAACATGGACTCCGCATTCCGGTCTATTCGGATGGTCTCTGTAGTGCCACGCGCATTTCCGCTGTTATTGATGACGAGGGGGTTGCTTCGAGTTGCCCCGCCATCGATCCAATCACGCCCATTATGCCACCCGATGTCACTTTCCCTCTTAGCGATCTCGACAACCGCGAACTTGCCGGGACCTGGACACTTGAAATCACCGATGGTAACCAGGGAAATTCCGGGGTGTTGAACAAATGGTGTCTCATTGTCAATGTTCAGTCGGCCACCGGAACGCCCACGTTTACTCATACTCCAACAGAAACCTTTACAGGTTCGCCGACTGCCACTCCCTCGAACACTCCCACAGGGACGCTTACCATCACGCCGACGTTCACCCCTACCGGGACCCTATTACCGTGTTCCAATTCCGCGGATCTCAACACGGACACTGTGGTGAACGCGGTCGACTTGATTGAGTTGGTTAGTCAGCTTCGGGGCAATTCCCCCAACGCTGGGTTTGGTTCAGCCGATTTGAACTGCGACCTAGCGATCGACGAAAAGGATCAGTTTCTTTTCATAAACAGGTGGAAGCGGTAGCGATCAGTATTGGTCCCAGCCAGGTACGTGGAGCGGTGGCACTTGGTACGAAATCTCAAGGAGCCGGCTCGCTCCGGGGCCCGTGGAGGATCCCGAGATAGTGGGCGAATAGACTGAGATGTAAACGTTCCCGTTCGTGTGGCACAAGACATGAATGGGGCGGCCCACTTTATCCAGGAAAGTGTTACAAAGAAATCCGCCGTTGAGGTCGTCCATCCTCATGGTGATCACATCGAAACCGACATCGGGCGAATTGCTTACCTGCCGCCCGAAGCGCGCGACGAAGGCGCGGTGATGAAACTCCTCGGGAAACGGGTTCGCGTTCTCGGCTAAATTCTCGGGATCGTAAAACGCGATACCATTCGGCGAAGAATGGGGGTGCAATCCCCAATAAACTCCTCCATCAATGTACCCGGGTTGGCCGGGGCCGGGCTTACCATCCGGGCCGTAGTTGACCATTCTCGGCGAGTATGGCCCTCCCAAAGCGGGGGTTTCCTCGCAGGTGAACAGACCGGTGTCATTGGGTCCACGGTCGGTTCCGAAATTGTAGGGGTATCCGTAGTGTTTTCCGCGCTCGAGGAAATGGACGCTTTCGGCCGAATGGCAGTCATTAGAGTTTTCCAATCCAAAAAGACTTCCGTCTCGGCGTTGCGTTAACCCGAAATCGTGACGGATACCGCTGGAGAAGATTTGTAAACCGCTTCCATCCAGATTGGTTTCCAAGATCCGGGTGTTATACCCATTGTCGGGTTCAGGTTCCGTGTTCCCACGGCCGCGCTCGATAGCCCCGTAATTGATGTACATCTTCCCACGAGCCTCATCGAATACCATCTCGCCGAATCCATGGTCGCCAACGGGATCGATCCCAAGCGTGTCATCGAAATCATAGAAAGAGGACCAAGTGAAAGAATCCGTTCCCTGGTCGTAGTCACCCTTAAGTAGGTCTCCGTCATGGCTCATCGCGTAGAGGTTGCCCGCTGAGTCGAAACGCAGTCCGGTCGAGTAGGTTCCAAATTCGATCCCGATGGTTTTTAGCTCTGCGACCAGTGTTGCATCGATGGGATCTGTGTTGACATCAATCCGATACAGTTTTCCAGAACCGAAAGCCTGGAGTCCGTACACATCGCCAGTCAGAGGGTGTTCCGCGAGTCGCGCGATACCCTGAACGGGAAACAGGGAACTTCTTAGGGTAAAGTCATCGGGAGGAATCCCTTCGGTGGCAGGAGCCGGGACCGAACAAACCTCCAGATTATCGAAGAGGATGGAACTTGTTGCAGAGGGTTCGTTGCCACCTGATATAAGCAAGGTGGCCTGAGCTCCCGATGAAATGAAATCGATTTGAAAAGTTTCTTGATCCGCGGTCACTGGAATGGAACCCATCCAATCGCCTGGCGTCCGATGCTCGAAGAGACGAATGGCGTTCGCAACCCCATCAACTTCCGCGACACCGTTCTGGGGGATTCTATTCGAATCGATTGCCCAAATCTCCCCCCACGTGTCGGTAGCACTGGTCGAAACACCGTTCCAGAGGCCGGTGACCGTGACCACTCGTCCAGGCCCCCCGGTTTCAAAAGTCTGATAGACGCCGCCTTCAAAACCACTTCCGGAAAGCCTGAGTTGTTCTTCCACTGTTTCGATCAATGGCGGACTATTGAGGCCCTCCCAGATATTCCAATGGCTCAGTCCATCGGAGAAGTCGCCGTTCTTGATGAGGTTTCCCGCGAGTGGAGCGAAGGTGGCTTTCACATAGGTGTCGGTCGTCACAGTCACCGCCGTGGTCGCGAGATGAGATTTCTCTATTCGACCCTCTGGTTCGCTGATCCAACCGGTGAAGACAAAACCCTCGGAGGCAATGGCCCGAATGATCACTTGGGTTCCGTTTGGGTAACTCGAGACTTCGGAGGAAGGATCTTGAATGGTCCCCCCAAGGAGGGCCCGGACCGTAAGGTCAGCTCCATAGGCGACTCCAACGATTCCCACATGAATGGCAAAGGTGAAAACGAAGGGTAATGGGAAGATTTGTCGCATCAGTCCTCTTTATCGGGGTCTATCCCAAGGATAGCCTTCGCCTGATCAACCGTCATCTTTCCAACCGGTAGGGGGTAACCCAGACTATCGCCATTCGGCTCAAAACCATGACCGTCATAGTCCACATAGATCGGGTTGGAGTAAGCGCATGGATTCATCCGCGACTGCCAACTACTGCCATATCCAGTCGAGAGATCGTGATTTTCTCCCCAGGCCACCACGATGAGATGGCTGTCGGATCCGAGAGGCACATCGATGGTTCGGTCGAATTTGACCACTCCATCAGAAAACCACTCGGGATGCGATTCGCGAGTAAAATTCAGTTCTTCCACCTGACGGCTATTGACGAGGATCTGAATCCGATCGATGTCAATCCAATCGGTGCATTGAACTTTCACCTTGACCGGGAGCGAATCCACCGCGCGGACTGTCCCACCCGGAAGGGTTCCATCGAGAGTGGAGACCTCCAGGTAGGGACCATTGGTGATGGTCACCTGACCCGCTTTGGCGTTCCGTAAAATTTCCTTCCAATCGATTTCCGGAGGGCTGTCGGTTCCGCTCGGGATATAAGTCCTCCAGCCTCCCACTCCGTTTCCATGAACCGTGTGAGCATCCGAAACCGCGATAGCGGTGTAACGGTGACCATAGTTGAGGAGCTGAAGCCAGATAAACTGACGGTTGTATCGGACCACTTCCTTATTGCCCACCAACTTCTCGACCCTTACCGGACCCGGATCGAGGATATCCTCCCGCCATACTTCGTTCCCATCGATTAACGCGGCGAGGCCTTGATATCCTCCATCCTGGATCCCGTCTTTGTTCCAGTCTAAGAAATTCTCTGGCATATCGGGATGGTTCAGGTGGATCCAACGGTCTGGGTTTCGACCTTGAAAATTATGAAGAGTCAACGCAGTGATCCTTGGGTCTTTGTTCCAAACCGGCGAGCCCCCATCTTGAGTGAACGGAACGGGATCAAAGGGGAAAGCATTAAAATGAGCACCACCTCCGGTGAGTTCCAGGCCGGGAAGCGTTTTCATCTTCTCGACCAGGCCCAAACGTTCGATATGCGGCGCCCAATCGTAGAGACGGTTGTGCTCGGTGGTGGGTGCGAACTCGACCTGCTCGGCGGCGAGGTTCATGATCCGGTCATCGGTGCCGCAAACGTTGTCGCCGCTGGGTGTGGAGTGATTATGGAAATCGGCGCTGATCATTCCCGTCGTATCGACAACACGAGAGAGCGTGCCCTCGATTAACTCGGTTTCACCTGTGGCAAGTTCGATTTCTTTCGAAATGTGATTGAATTCAATTCCATGCGTGACGACCACACGATATTTCCCAGGATCGAGTTGAACCGAGAATTGTCCAACATGAGAATGATATTGATCGAGACACCCATGTGCTCGGTTGTTGGGTCCGAGATTGGGTGATGGGGTGCCATCAATTCCGATGAACTGTACTTTGCAGGGAAGACTACCGCCCTCTTCATCGGTTATATTCAGACCCACAACAGAAACCGGCCCCACTTTCAACACCGTTACGGTATCCTTGTTTTCATGAATGGTCACTTGGTGAGTGACTCCATTGCGGCCATGATCACTTAATGAAAGACGATAATCTCCCGGCGGAAGACTGATGCGAACTTCGCCAATCTCATTGGTGTATGCTGTGATCGACCCATCCTGACCTTCAATTTCGATTTCCGATGTGGACACATTTCCATTTTGTTCATCATTGACTTCAAGGAACAGGATACCTGTACCCCCCTGACGTTTCGCGACCTCACCGTATGCATCCGCTGGTGATGTGCCTATCGCGAAGAAACGTGTCACCCTCAAGACCTCTCCGGGATTGAGGACCACCGTATCGCTGGGGATGGAAGATCCCTCTTCCTCGATCCATCCGCAGGCATAACCAACCTTCGCTGCGGGATCGTTGGAATCGGCGACCAAGATCTTTCCGACGCCATGAAGAGCACGAAGTTTCGGGATACTGTCTTTCACCACCGCCTCACGGGTGGCGGATGCTGTGTTCCTGAAGACTGATGTGATGAGGAGTCCGCGCATTCCATCCTTCAGACGGTAGTGATGAGTTTTTTCGATTCCACCATTGCTGGGACCGCTGACAAAGGTTTCTATTACTGCCTCACCGTCGCTTCCATCGCTGACTAGACGAACGTGGGTTACTTCTCCCTTTTGGTCCGAAGGTGCGAACACGGTCAATTGGTCGTTGTTCTCTCCCTTGAGCGTCAAGTCATACAAACATCCCGGAGAGACAGCACCCCAAAAAGTTCCCATGTTCGCACGGCGTAGGGAGGCATCGCAGGAGATGACCGCCTCGATGAGGTCGTTGCGGATGAGAAAATCCCCGATGATCGGATCGGCCTCTTTTCCACCGGGGAATTCCTCGACTTTATCGGGACCGACTTCGAATGCTTGGGGTGTGGCATTCACCGAGATGGAAGAGATCATCAAGAGAAGAGCAGGGAGAAAGTGGCGAATCTGAAACATGGAAGGGGCCTCGCGATCGAATAAGATGGATTCAGTCTTTAAAACAATGATTGAGAATAGACGAATGTTAAAGCATAGTATTCAGATGGGGCTGGATCGGTCAACCGCGAATCTTGAGGGTTATTCCTCCACCAACTAGACCGTTTATCTGAGTATCGGAGCGATAAAGGCCAGCAATACGTCATGGGGTCCCCTGACAGCCAATCACTCTCCGTATAGAATCGAGAGACCGGAACACATCATAAGGAGTCCGCGATCATGCGAGTTACACAAATCACGGCTATCGCAGCCTGTCTCGGGTTGATCGCGATATTCGCCTTCTCGTTCGAGACAAAACCGCCTAAGGAGAAAACAGCCATGTCCAAAGAGACGATCAAAGCTAGAATTGTCGGCCCGGATGGATCCCTATCCGAGCCGAGAGAAATTCCAAAAATCCAGGTTTCTGATGAAGAATGGCAAAAAAAACTCTCTCCCGAGGAGTATCGTATCCTCAGACAAAAGGGGACCGAGCGAGCGTTCACCGGCGATCTTTTAAAAAGCAAAGGACAAGGGATCTACACCTGTTCGGGATGCGGTCTCCCCCTCTTCGATAGTGACACCAAATTCGAATCGGGGACCGGCTGGCCGAGTTACTATCAACCGATCAGCCCCGGCAACATGTTGGAGCACTCGGATCAAAGCCATGGGATGGTGCGCACTGAGGTCCTGTGTCCTCGTTGTGAAGGGCATCTGGGTCATGTCTTTGACGATGGCCCTCAGCCAACTGGATTGAGATATTGTATCAATTCGGAGTCCCTCGACTTTGTCGCCAGGGATGATCTGAAGTCAATTACGGAACCAGTCCAAACCTCAGAGAAAGCTGAAGTCGTTCTGGCGGGTGGTTGTTTCTGGTGTGTCGAGGGTGTGTTTGAGCAAGTCGATGGAATACTTGATGCCGAGAGTGGGTACACCGGGGGGGATGCCGCCACCGCGAACTACAAGGATGTCTGTTCGGGGCAAACCAAACACGCGGAGGCTGTCCGGATCGTCTACGATCCGAACAAAGTCTCACTCGATAAGATCTATGAGATACATTTCGCGACACACGACCCGACGACTCTGAACCGTCAAGGAAATGACGCGGGACCCCAGTATCGATCGGCAATCTTTTACGCTAACGAGGAGGAGAAGAAGAAGGCCGAAGCATTCATCGCCCCCCT
>JAJDBZ010000451.1 GCA_029261095.1 Candidatus Omnitrophota bacterium
CGAGTATCACCAAAAGATATACTGAAGAGGCGATTGGCTTTATCCAACGGAATAAAGAGCAACCCTTTTTTCTCTATTTTCCCCATTCCTTCCCGCATATCCCTCTCTTCGCTTCCGAGGATTTCTTGGGGAAAAGCCCTCGCGGGTTGTATGGCGATGTGGTGGAGGAAATCGATTGGAGCGTGGGACAGATCCTGGAAACCTTACGAAAAGAAGGGCTGGCCGAAAACTCCCTGGTCTTTTTCACAAGCGACAACGGTCCCTGGCTGATCATGAATGAAACCGGAGGTTCAGCGGGACTCCTTCGGGACGGGAAAGGAAGCACCTGGGAGGGTGGGATGCGTGAACCCGCCATTGCCTGGTGGCCCGAAACCATCGATGCGGGACAGGTGAATCGTGGACTCGCTTCCACTATGGATTTGTACACCACCTGTCTGACGCTGGCGGGAGCGGACATCCCCAAAGATCGGGTTGTCGACGGAGTGGACATGAGCCCGCTCTTGTTTGGAGAGGGCGACTCTAACCGGGATGAATACATTTATTACCGAGGGGAAACCCTATACGCTGTCAGAAAGGGGCCGTTCAAAGCCCATTTTATCACCCGACAGGCCTATGGTCGTGGTGAAGCCGAGGAACATGACCCGCCGATTCTTTATCATCTGGGTATCGATCCCTCTGAGACCACCGATGTTGCGGAAAAATACCCGAATGTTTTAAAGGAAATTGAAAAAGCCAAAGAGGAACACTTAGAAACAGTCATGAAGGTGGAGTCTCAGCTCGAAAAACGAATTGCAAAATCGGACTGAATGGTCTAACACCTCCCGCCACTTGTATTGCATTGAATCGAAAGAAAGATAGACAGACAACCTTAGGAGACCCTCATGCTTCGTCAAAGCCTCGTACTCATCGTCCTCATTCTATTGATCCCAGTATCGTCCCCCGCATATCGAGACCGGGGGTCCTGGAAGAAAACCCTCGAGGATAAAGCCACTTTCTTCGAGAGAAATTCGGCGGAACGCCACAACATTGAAGGGTCCTACCCCTCGAGCATTCGCCTCCATCCTCCAGATCATTATGTCGATCCGAGTTTGGGGAATTGGAAGACTCTGACCGAGACTGGAGAACTTCCACCCGGATGGTGGTTCGACCATGGAACCAGTGGGATTTCGAATGTAGCGCACACGAGTTCATGGACCGGGTGTCTTCTCACCGCCAAGGCCTTTCACGTGGCATTCCTTCGTGATCGATACGGGACAGATGACCCGCGCTACAAGGAAGCCTACGCGCGCGCAAATGAAATCATTCGGTCTCTCCGCATACTGACACGGGTCAGTGGAAAACCCGGGTACCTTGCACGGGGCATCGCATTGGGCCATGGAGTTTCTTACGAAGAGCGAGCGCGTTCGGACACACGTGATCTATGGAAGCAGGGAGTGGGTGAGTTGAGTCATTACCGGTACCGGGGTGGACCGAGTCATCACAATTACGATCAGGTCTTTAGAGGTCTTGGCATTTACTATTTTGTGGCCGCGGACGCCGTTCAGAAGGAGAGGATCAAAGAGATTGTATCAGATATGTCCGATTGGGCTCACATTCGAAAGAATATGCGTGTGATGCACGACGATGGCGAGCGAGAGAGTACGGTTCTGATCGGTGGCTGGCGCGGCATGGAGGGAGACAAGGAACCCTCAGGTGGCTCCCTGATGGCGACAACTGGCCTGAAAATCGCCGCGATGATTACGGGGAACCCAAAAGTGGCGGAACTCTATGAGGAATGGGTCGATCGATTGGGTTACCGTGACCCGGACCGCACCAAAGAGAGTGTCATGGGGCGGCCACGAGGGAACTATGACGACACAGACCACTTGCTACCAGACCTCTACCTCTTAATCATGATTGAGGATGATCCCGACCTCCTCGATTTCTACCGTAAGTGCGTGAAAGATTCTTGGGAGGCGCATAAAGATGAAAAGATGTCCTGGTTTAATTTTCTTTATGCTGCTGTCTTGGGAGAAGAGTATGTAGACTTGGAAGGATCTCTTTGGAATCTACAAACCTTCCCGACTTGCCGAATGTTTCAGCCCCAAATGAACAGTATTCGAACGGACATTGAGTTTACCGAGGAAGAGGGGCGGAAAGAAGCTCTCCATCCCCTACCTGTTCATGAGCGACGCTCCGACAACGAATACGAATGGAAAGGAAGCCCATTCGGATTGGATGGCTGGCTCAGTCGAACTGTTTCAGTTGTCGAGATCTCTCCGCACGATCCCTTTGTCCAATTCGCGGCAGATACATCCGGGGGGTCCTACCTGAGTCTCGATAAAGGTGAAATGTGGAGGGCGACAGACGGCTTAGGTGTGGCGAGGGATTTCCTATTCTCACCGGATTACCCCTGGATCGCGTTTGCCGCAAGCACCTCTGGTATATACCGGACCATGGATGGCGGGTATCACTGGTCACGAGTGAGCCCCTCCCCTACCGAAAGACTCGATCTCGACCCAGAGAATTCTCATGTTGTTTATGCTGTTGGACCTAGTGGCATTTATAAGAGTGAGGATCTAGGGGAACTTGAAATGGGAACGGATTGGCGAAACTTGACTAGCTCATCAGTCCCTTCGGAAGCGGTATTCGAAGTGGTTCTCGAAGAGAACCACAAAGAGTTATTGATGATGACCGTGAACGGCATCTTTCGCAAATCGGAATCCGACCCCGAATGGACGGCTCCCGATCGTCCGGAACGTCATCGCGGGTTTTCCGATATCAATCCCATCGGAGGTAAACCGATCTGGATTCGTTCGGACGACACGAAATCAAATCGGTTGTTTCGTTCGGTCGAAATCGAAATGCGCCAGGGCCGGAAACCCTTCATCAGTGTCAGCGATGATGGAGGTAAGACATGGGCTCCGATCCTGAAAGAACTCGAACCTCTCAGTCGGTGGTCATCAGGCGAAGGAGATACGATCGCGGTCACGCGCGATGAATTGATGGAGATGGTCGGGTATCTCCAAGAGTTCCCTATCACCGACATAAGAGTCGACCCTGAAAATACATCCCGGTGGTATGGTCAAATGGAATCGGCGGTCGCAGTTACAGAAGACTCAGGAGCAACCTGGAGAAAGAGCGATCAGGGTTTGGACATCCCCAGGGTCCAGACACTCTGGCAGCCAAGGCATTCTGGGAACCTCTATGCGGGAACGCCCGCAGGTCTCTACCTCAGCCGTGATAAAGGCGAATCATGGGAGGACACTTCACTGGTCCTTCAAGATTCGGGGGTCATTCGATCCGAAATCGGAGGGGCAGGATACCTTGAAGCCTATTGGCTCGGTCGCTACGAGGGTTTCATCTCGGATGAAGAAGCCGCTCGAGCCTGGTGGAATGAGTCCCAGTGAATCAAAAC
>JAJDBZ010000452.1 GCA_029261095.1 Candidatus Omnitrophota bacterium
GTTCCGAATATGGTAGTCGGAATGGGACAAATCGTTCCAACACTGACAGTGGTTTGGCTCACAGTCAGCGGAGCCATCTTTGGAATGGGTGCTGCTCTCACACTGCTTCCCATTCAATCCTCGGTGAAAAGATTCCATATCCCAGAGTGGTTTCCCGCTGGGGCCTCTGCCGCTATCTGCATGGCGGTCATCGTTTGGAGGGTGTACGGACATGCTTAAAAAATTCTTCCCAGTTATCTTTGTTGCAGTCGTTCTCGGAATGATCCTGACAAAACCAAGGATGGAACTCGATAACGAAGCCAATGCCCAGGACTCCCCTCCGAAGGACCCTGCTCACCACTCTATGGTTCAACACCTTGAAAGCGCTCATGCAATCGTGATGGGATCCGGAGAAGATGCCGACATCCAGCTTCGAGTGGAAGGGGATTATATCCGGGTCACCTTTCAATCGGATTTCTTGAGTAGACTCAGGGTAGACGCCCTCACCTCCTTGGAAGTCGAGAAGCCGGACACCTTTATGTCAGAGGAACGATTTAACACTTTCTTATTCATGTTCCATGCCTATCTGACAATGGCTCCGGTCCAACCTAAGAGCGGAATGGAGATTGTGGATCACGGTCACAACTGATCGGGGAGAGACGATATCCCTATTTTAACTATCGGGGATACTGGAATTTTTCAACGCGATCGCGAGGTTTACTCCTTTCTTCAGAAATCTCTCCAGAGATGCATCGGTCATCAACAAGAACTTCAAGTGCGAGGGTTTCTCAAAGAGTGAGAATGCATTGGCAAGACCCTCGAATGTGAGAAATTTCCCTGAAATGAAATGTTGACAGGCCGCTTGATCAAAGGTCTGGATGACCTCGTCATCCGAGTCTGAAGACACCTGGTAATCAGGATCGAGGGGATGTCTTTCGAGAGGGGTATCGATGTAGCGAAAAACCCGTTTGCGAATCCTTCCGAGTATAGACCGTGGTTGGATCAAGACATCGGGAAGATCCAAACCGTCTTGGACAAACCTCCCGATGAGATAGGGGTATCCCCAGGTCCGAGACCGTGAATCGGAGGAAGATCCTGTTCGTAGTCGCATCTTGTAGATACAGACCTCAACTCCCTGCATTTCTCCTCTTAGATACCATCTGACTTCCGGGCGGCACTTGTTGATGAGGCGATTTCGCTTAATCGCTCTTTCAGAGGGGAAGTGGATTAGATGGGTGCCGCCTTCGGAATAAGTGAATCCGTACCTCTTGGCAACTCTCTCAAGAAGATTTCTCTGGCGTTCATAAAGCAGGAAACCGACCGCGAAAAAGCCACCGAAGAAGACGATGACGATGATCCAGTTGAGCCAAAGGGGCGATCCAGTCTCCATGGAACTCTTCCTAATGGTTCAGTTTGCTCTCGATCTGGTCCTTGGTCACCGAATAAAACCGGGTATCGAGAGGATCATAGGAAATTGGGAAGACCTCTGCCGCTCGTTCGAAGTGAACACTTGCTCCCTCGATACCAGCCTCGTCATAGAGGGTGCCCAATAAGTAATGACAAAACGCATCGGGTGGATTGAGTTCATCGGCTTTCGCCCAATGTTCTTTGGCTATGGCCTCATTGCCCGCTAACCAATATGCGCCTCCCAGACGCGCATAGTACGCCGAGTATGAGGCGAATATCATCCGTTCGAACGGGGATAAACGAGGGAATTGGTCGGGAGACTTTCGAATATTAAGGGTTATCGGTCGAGTATGACGACATTGGGTTATTCCATTTAATTGGGATCCAGAGACCATTCGATACAAAAGCGTTTCCGGAATGCTTCTCTTGTCACCAAATATCTTCGTCAACGAGGAATGCGGAGTGGCCGCAATATCCCAGGCCGTATAGATCCGGTAGGGTTGATCACTTGGATCCCATCCGAACCGACGGTCCAAGATAAAAGCACGTGAGTCCTCGGCAACGTGTTTGAAATAGAGGAGCAGAAATCCTTCATTGTTGGTGAGGGGAAAGACAGCATCCTGGGGATCCAGATTACGAAGAATGTTTCTCGCGTATTCGTCCGCCACATAGTAATCGGAACGGTCGCAGGCGTCCCAGTTGACCGCTAAAGGAAAACAGGGGACAGCGAGTAGCAGCGGTAAATAGAGTTGCTCAGGTATCCGATACCGCATGCGGGAACTCAGGAACTCGAAACCGAATCGCCATCCAAAGACAACGAAGGATGCCATGGCGGCGGTAGCTGGGAGATAATAAAGTTGATTAATGTAGCTGGAGGTGGGTGTGAATTTTGAGGTTCCCGCCAGGATGAGAAGGACAGGAACGTTTAGAATGACGATGCCAGAGAGGAGTAGGCAAAGGATTTTTCTGGATCTCCAAAGGAACCACCATCCGGGAATGAGAAAGATCGAAAGGATGCCTCCCAATTGCCATGGGAGGTCTATAACATAAGCACCCATAAACCGAAGTGCATCGATGAGAGTCCCCTGTGTCCAGGCTCCCCCCTCAGCATTCTTGAACAACTCGCGCGAAAAGTAGGAGATGAATGAGGAGAAAGAATCAACAGGCGCCCAAGCGATCGGACCCGTTGATCTGGCTGGGAGATAGAAGTAAATCGAGAACCCCAAACCGAGGCTGAGCAGGACGCCGAACATCAATTTCAGGTTGAGCACATCCTTCCACCGACCCCAAATAGACCAGACGACGATCAGGGGTGAAATCAGGATTAGCAGATGATGAACCCCCGCGCCGATTCCTCCGGCGAATGCGGTTGTCCAAAGCCATCGACGATCTCCAGTTTCACGCCATTTCCCAGCAAGAACGAGGCAGAGAAAAATCATGAACAGATTCATCAAATAGACCTCGGTCACCACCGATTGGCCCCAGATGCAACGAGAAAAGGCGGAAGTCAGGGAAGCGGAAAGTGCCAGAACTGGGTGAAACCCAAATTGACGTATCCAAAGAAAGAGTAGAAGGGAAGATCCGGACCCGAATAGAGCCGACAGAAAATTTGTCCGCAATGCCACATTTCCCATGGGGAAATAGGTGGCCAGATGACCTACGACTGTCCAGGCTGGTGCCCCCGGGGGATGGGCCAACCCGAGGACCCTCACGACGCTGATGTACTCGGCTGAATCTTCGAGTGTCACAGTTGGCGCGAGAGTGAGCGAGTAAACGATCAATGGAAAGAAAAAGGAGCACAGCGCGAATCCCTCAACCAGTGGGGTCCATGATCGGGTCGCTGGATCTAGAGGAATTTGTTTGTTCGATTTCATCTCGAGAGATCAAGAAGTGGTCCGGAACGGTTGGGATTCGAATAGAACATCGGTGATGGAGATCCGGCCCTACTCCTCCTTATCTTCATTCCTTTGATCCGATACGCGAATCTTGAACTCACGGAGTTTTTCCTGGAGGTGCCTGCGAGATAACCCCGCAAACAAGGCTGAGCTGGTGACATTGTAATCATGGGCCTTGAGGAGGGCTTTGAAATATCTTTTCTCAAAGACAGCTTTCGCTTGTTTGTACGGAAGTTGTTCTGTGATCTCCTCTCCTTCCGCCCATGAAGAGGGGTCGAGAATCTCTCGAGGCAGATCCTCTTTTTCAATATACTGTCCTGTTTTGGTGATGACCAATCGCTCGAGAAGGTTTTGAAGTTCCCGGACATTCCCTGGCCACCTAAAGTTTCTTAGAGTTTCCATCGCCTCTGGAGAAATACCGCCCAACGACCGATTCATCTTCCGACTGCAAATTGCCAAGAAGTGATCGACCAGGAGTGGGATGTCATCCTGCCGTTCACGCAGGGGAGGGATCTCCAGGGGGAATGTAGATAAGCGATAAAACAAATCTTCCCGAAATCTTCCCTCTTCCTGTTCT
>JAJDBZ010000453.1 GCA_029261095.1 Candidatus Omnitrophota bacterium
GGGCCGAAATGTCACATTAAAGTCATTGGATCCCAGTCCGGTGGCGAACAAATCGCGATAGGCTTTCGCGGGAAGCGGGAACGAGTCGGGATCGGCCGCATCGAAATTAGACCGGTCATCCCACAAATTCATGACATCGAACACGGGGTCCCATCCGGGGTTAAAGCATCCTTTGGCGATGAAATCGCCGATGACAAAACCGGGCTGACTTGTTGGTTGGAAGTTTTGTTCAAACGCATCTACGAGAGCGTCTACTATTTCTGTTTCCGTCGCGGACAATGCAGTTCCATCGAGTGCGGTCATCGCGTCCACTGCTGAAGCTGAGGGGACGTCAATGTCATAGGCGAAATCGAAGTCGTCATTACGCCCGGCCAGAAGTCGGTCACGTTCATTATCTTCTACGGTCGGCTCGTCGGTGAGTCCATCACCATCGTTGTCAATGCTGTCCCGCGGGATTTCATGGAGTTCACCTAAGCCCTGAACATCCAGAGTCAATGCCGAATTTGAAGCCAGTCGAAATCCATACCCTCCGAGCCAACCACCTGAAAAGTCGAAACCAAACTGGGCATAGATCTGCTCGCCAGAAACCATGACTTCAGGCGTGGTATAGAGATCTTGGGGAATTCGCGAGTCGGGATGCGTTCGACCAATGATGAAAGGTGAGGCCATATCGATGGGATCATCAGTCGCGCCTCTTTCCCATTCGAGGCGTGGATAACTGGGCGGGAACTGCGAGAAGATGTTGCTTGGCCGATTCAAGCCAAAACTAAACTGGTCTCTTCCACCGACTTCGATTGAACCATTGTCGTACACACCCACCATTTTTCGAAAAGGAACCAAATCGGCAACGACGGATTGTATCTGAAAAGACCCGGTGAGAGTCCGAGGGAGAACCGGCAAGACGCCTAGGTCCGAGTAGACTGCGGGGTCGATGTTGCAAAGCATCTCGGGCATCACGTCGTCATCATCGTCGTCGTCATCCCCCTCATCGGGTGCGTCCTCGGCGGCGCAGGCGGGCATGGGAACTCGGAGGACGAGCCCTCCGTTTCCGTAGTCGTAGGTAACGAATCGGTTGGGCAGTGGGAGTTGGCTGATCATGGGGAGCATCCCTCCCATCTCGCCTGTTTGAACATTCACAGTGGGCGGAGCGCCCGCGGGGACATCCAACTCCGCGGTGAAGCTGGAACCGTTTGGCGCCGAGGGAGAGGGTGACAGAAGGAAATAAAATATCGAGTTGACATCCTGGCCGCCCGCGGTGATGGCATTGGGCGATCCCGGAAAGGGCAATGTGGGAGGACTGATCTCGGGTAAAACAAGGTAATCCTGGCTGGCTGATCCCACAACGATGTCGCCCACCACGAAACTCACCACTCCATCATCGGGACTGAGGTTGAAAGTGATATCGAAGCTACTGGCAAATGGCTGTATTTCATTGATCGGGTTGGCAAGGAGTTGTGCCATGGGAAGGTATGCGATGATCGGGTCTTGGTCTGGAGTATAGATTCCGAAACGGTTATCGGTCGGATCGTTCAAGTCTCCAATGCGGGCCCCCAGTGATGCATTGTCGAGGACCGCCGAGGTTCCATCTGCATAGTTGACGGCGGGTTGGGCCGGATCGCCGATGTAGTTTCCGAGAGCATCGCGGGCGATAGCGATTGAAGCGATATCTTTTAGTCGTGCCTGGCCGCCGAGAGTAATGCGGACTCGCATGGCGAGGATCTCGAGCGTTTCGTCATCGGGAGGCATGATCGGAGCCGGATCGGTTTGTTCGTCGCTCTCCACAAAAATGCTCGATAGGTCTAGACGGAACATGGGAGTCAAGATCTGACCCGGTAACGCGCCTTGAGCGACCGGCTCGTTGACCCCGACAGTTCGGATTGTGGTATGAGGTCCTGAATTCAAGAAGGCGTTCGCATCGATCGCCGCATGAGAATCGGGAGCGAATAGAACAGCCCCCCCTAACCCAAGCAAAAGCGTAATGGTTAATCTAAATTTCGAAGATCTCATAATCCTCCCCAATATATGCAGCGCCGACCGACCCCTTCTGGTATCGATCGAATGTTCACAGTCACTCCACAACTTGGAAAACTTTTTTCACAGCCTCGTCTAAACTCAGACGGATCGGCTGGGATAAACAGAGTCCAAACCCTGTCCCGTTGATCAGTGGGCGTCTTGCTTCTTCCCGCGTGGAATAATTTATCAATCGCATAAGATCAGTGTCAAGGTTAACTCTTCAACCAGAAATTTGCTGGGAAACTCTTGGAATCCCTCCGAAAAACTTGGCTCAAACACCCGATCTTCCGCCCCAGAATACGATTCCTAAGGGTGGTTTATCATAGCATGTTATCGGCTTCCGCCGTTCAGATTTGACTCTTTTCTCCACAGGAGGCTACACGGATCTCCTATTTGCCAACACTCTTAGGAGGTTGAGAAATCTGCCTAGCCATGCCCCGAAAGAGGGCATTCTAGCGCGGATTGGAGGCAAAATGAAACACCGAAGGGATGGTCAGGTAACTAGCAATTGGGGTCTCATCTTAATGACTTGATCTTAAATGATTTATATGCTATTTATTCATGTTTAATGTGAAAGTTCAAAGAACCCTTGGCCGATAACCTTTGAAGGGGGAGTGCCACTCTGGCACTGGAAGGGATGGTTGATATGTTGGACCCGTTATCTCAAACGCGGGATTTTTTTCAGTTGTCTAAAGATCCATTCGCTCCTACGGCCGATCCGGAGTTCTTTTATTTTACGATCGAGTACGAGCGTTGCATCTTCGGATTAAAGCGATCTATCGATGCCCGTTATGGCATCGTCACAATCTTGGGAAACTATGGGACCGGGAAGACATCGTTGATGAGGGCCCTGCTGACCCACATCTCGCGCCACACCCAGTTTTATCAAACGGCGATCCTCTCTTCACCCAACCCGGATTGGTCTTCAGAGAATCTCATGGAGGCCATCTGCGAGCAGTTCCGAATCAATGTCCCCAAGGGATCGGGCCTTCACCATTACCAATCCATTTTCAATCGTTTTCTATTCGAGAGCAGGAACAAGATCAACACATTGATCATCGACGACGCGCAGAATCTCGAAAAAAGAGAACACATCGAACTCCTGCGCTTGCTGCAGAATATGGAAACCCCTCAGCATAAACTGCTCAATCTGGTCCTGTTCGGACAGCTGGAACTCATCCAGCTCCTTCAAGCGCACCCGAACTTCAAGCAGAGGATTAACAACGCTTTTCGACTGACTCCGCTCTCCTACTCCGACATGAAATCGATGATTGAATTTCGTTTGGAGAAGGCGGGATACCCGAAAGAAAACGCAGTTTTCGATGAAGATTCATTGGAATTCATCTATCAACAGAGCGATGGCACGCCGCGTGAGGTAGTGAACATCTGCCGTAATTGTTTGATGATCGCTCATCGTATCGGGCGCGAGCAGGTACAAAAAAGCATCGTTCAATATGCGGTCAATAATACCATGGCGCTGGGTGTCTTCCGTGAACCCAGCACCACAGTGTAGGGGAGGGAATTCCAAAGAAGGAACCGCCATGTCAGAGGGGATGGATAAACCGAAAAAAGAGGGTGGGGACTTTCATGAAACCGACTACTACTCGAAGTTTCATGAACAGGAAGCCTCTTTGGAAAAAAAAGGGGATTCTGGGGATCCAAGCGGCGAGATCGACGAAGATACGATCCAAGAGCTGATGGACGCCACCCTAACGGGGGGGAGTATCGGTTCCGATTCAACCGATCTCGACACAGGAGTCAAAGCCGATTGGACCGAAGGACCGCCCCAACCCGATAGCCCCACAGAGACCCTTGGTGATCCTAAACCCCTTGATCGAACGCTCAGTCCCCGCAAGACCATTCGGCGGAAGGAGAAGGGCGTGGTCGGAAAGAGAAAACAACCCCGTAGGAAAAAACGTTGGTGGCGCTCGAGAGGGCAGATTTTCGGTGTTCTTAAGTTTTTTCTCTTTGCGATTCTCCTTGCTGGGTTGGTGGGCAGCATCTGGTTTATTCAGGTGAACAATCGAAATGTTTATGCCGACCTTCAGGCGGAAGCAGGCGAGAAACACTCCTCCGGAGATTACTATGGGGCCATTGAAAAATATGGGGAACTCATGAACCTGGCCCCTAAGGATGATTGGTATCAACGGACCCGCCTGTCGTTTCTTACAGGAGCCGCATACGAAGAGAATTGGAAAGAAGAAAGTGGATCACCCGCCGATTTCGATGAGGCGATTAGCCATTACAACCGCGTGATTGAAATGGATGAGGGTGAAATGCGGGTTTATGGTGTCGAAGCAATGCTCGCGAAATCCGAAATGCTCATTGAAAGATCCCGGACAATGGACTCCGAGGATGATCTCCTTTTTGCTGAAGGAAAAGGGCTCCTTGAAGAACTCGTCAACAATCCCGCGTACAGTCCCAATCCGACTGTCCATAAGGGGGTTCCCCACCGACGGTTGGCCGACCTGATCAGGGAAGAAGACCCGATGCGGGCAATTGCTCTTCTCGGCCGAGCCAGATCGAATCAAGGCGACTTGGAAGAAGGTTACGAGAATTTGGAGATTGGTTTGATCTATCGAGACCTCCTCGAAGACCCCGATCAGGCTGTGGAATTCTTTGAGCGGGCGCGACAAAACGAACTCGCGCCCCGTGAAGTTAAGAACTTGTCCGATGAGCTTCTAAAGCTGCTCATAGCCACCGATATCGAAAACCCAAACCTATACGCGGAAGAAATGCTCGATTTCTTTCCGGAGGAAGAGGTGGGACCATGAGAAATCAATACCAGTATACGATCTATGGATGGATGTTTTCGGCAATCCTCTTCGCTTTCTCTCAAACAGGATGGACACAAGGTCAGGAGCCGGAGGGGTTCGGCGATTCCAGAAACACCGGTCGCGCCGCGGGCCAAGTGATCCAACCCTTCGATCGTATCGATGTCGAGGTCCGGAGAGACACGCAGTTGAGCGATATCTACACAGTCTCTCCTTCGGGGTTCATCAACCTTCCTTTAGTCGGCGCGGTCCAGGCGTCAGGTAGAACCGCGGCCCAACTCGAACTCGATTTGACACAACTATTGACCGCATACATTCGGAAACCTGAGGTCTCAGTCAACCTTCTAGCGGTGGACAGGACAGCCACCAGCGAGACCGTGGCTTCTCCATCACAGATTGGGGCTTATTCGGTTTACATATCGGGCGCGGTTCGCGAACCCGGAGTCTACTACTTGCGCGAACCCACCAACCCTTTTCAACTTATCGTACGTGCGGGAGGAACCGACGATCTCATTACCACTTCCGCCGATCAAACCGATGTGTCGGTCTTTCCAGATCTTAAGAATGTCTCGGTAGTCACTGTGGACGGAGTGGTCAAGAACTTGGATTTATCCTCAGTAGGACAGACTCATACCGAGATGGATTACCTGCAACCAGGCGACACTGTCATCGTGCCTGGACTTCGCGCTGGAACCTTCTCGATCTTTGGCGAAGTGGCCGATCCCGATCTCTACGAGATTCCTCAACCCGTCCTCATCACCGATGCCATCGCATTGGCAGGGGGAATCCTTCGCTACTCGGATCTGCGTCGTATTCATCTGCTAAGGGCTAATGCGAAGAATCCAGAATCGCTGATTATCAATCTGTCAAAGATCCACTCACAGAAAGAGGTGAGCATGCTCCCGATGGTGTATCCGGGAGATACGATCTATATCCCGAAGAACCTCTACGGGAAGTGGGTCGATTTTGTCGAATTTGTTCGAGGCAGCAGCCGCGCTTCCGATGACATTGAAGACATCCGCGATAACTGGACTTCCAGGGATCTCCGGTAGACCGGACAAGAAACGAGAGAGGTTCGATTCATCCTTAATGGTTGCGGAACAACAACATAATCTGACTCTATGGGATTACCTTCTGGTCTTCACGCGCCAGTGGATGATCGTCGTGATCTCTCTCGCGCTCGCCCTTGTTTGGGCGTTCTGGACTTACGAGCAAGGGGACCCCACATACTCAAAGGCTGTGACCATTCGTGTCATTCCGCCGAAGTCTCGCGATGTGTTCTTTAAGGATGTCACCAATGTACTGGCGCCTGATCGCACCCTGGAAGCCCAAGAGAATTTTCTCAAATCGGACGAGTTCTTAAACCTGGTCGCCCAACAAGCCATCATTGAACAGATGGCGAAATCCCGTCAGATCGGGGCTAGCGCGATCTGGCCAGATCTCGATAAGTCCCTGGAGTCTGCCCGCAATGTGGTCCGCGAGTTCCAGATTACACGCAACGATGTCAGCCAGACCTTGAACCTCCTGTTTACAGGGTCTTCCAGGGATCAGGTCGCCACAGTGTCCGAATTGGTCCCACGAATGTTTTCGCAGCTGAACAAATCTCGTGTGAACCGGAAGTATGGCGAGACCCGAAACTTTATCCGGCACAAACTCCGCGATTTTCAGGACCGCGAAAAAGACCTCATGCAAAACATCTGGACTTTGAGGGGGAGCACCAATGCATACTCCCTTGGTGAAGACGCGCTTCGGATTACTGAAAACACTTTAGCCGATGTCCGCCTGAAAAAAGACCTGGCCACTGCAAACCTCCAAGAATATAAGGAGCAACTTGAAAAGATAAAAGGCGAACAATTCCATGGGTTGGATACTTCGGAACAGTTGGTGCAGAAACTACAATCGAAGTTAGTCGACCTGGAATACGATCGCGCTCTCCTGCTCAGAGACTACACCTCCTCTCATCCCGATGTGCAATCGGTTTCCGAAGAAATCGACCTGACTCGAAAGAGTTTGAACGACATGATCACCTCCATGATGAGGGAGAAACCGACCGATCTCTCTCCACTCGAATGGTATCGACTCCAAGTGAAGGAAACATTCGACCTGGAGGTGGAACTGGGGACGCTCGAAAGGCGGGAGCGGGCCCTGGAAGACGCCCTCGACGACTCGGTCCAAGAGGCTCGCGCGATTACCGGGTTCCAGCAGGAGTTGGCCCGGCTCGAGTCGGAACTCAATCTCTTCCGCAGTCTTCGCCAAACGTTCTACAACAAACTGGTCGACCTAGACCTCTCCATTGAAATGGACAGGGAGGAAGGCGGTTACGCGGAAATTCTCCAAGGACTGGCGGTCCCACCAGAGGTCCATTCGCCACAGAGTCCTATTGGGCATTTCGCGATTTGGGCGATTTTCGGTTTGTTGGTGGGAATCATCTTTGCCTACTTCCTCGATTACAATGACACCTCGATCAAGTCGGAGATGGATGTCCGGCGCTGGTTAGGACTTCCCTTGCTCTCATCGATCCCCACACTGAAAGAGATTCGCCGGCGAACATTCAAGGAAATCATGCCCGAATTCGAAATGGGTCGCCAAACCATGGAATCGTTCCGAACCCTTCGAACCCAAGTTGAGTTCAAGGGAATCGATAAACCGCTAAAAACTTTGCTGGTCACCAGCACACGCCCCAGCGAAGGAAAGACAGCCATCATGACCAACCTGGCGGTCACCTTTGCCCAGAAAGGCGAGCAAACTCTCTTGGTCGATTGTGACTTGAGGCGACCGTCTCTTCATCGCCACCTCGACCTTCAGCGCAGCCCGGGTCTTTCCAATATTCTGATGGGCGATCTCCCCTGGAGAGAGGGGCTGCAGGAAACCGATATGCCGAATCTGTGGGTTCTTACTGCCGGCGACCTGACAGTCAACCCTTCCGAATTACTCAGTTCGCGCCAAATGCGTCAACTCATCGATGAATTCTCTGCGAATTACGATCGCGTCCTCTTCGATATGTCCTCCGTCCTGGCGGTGACCGATTCCGCGATTCTGGGGTCGGTGGTGGATGGCGTCATTTTGGTGGTCAAGGCCTACAAGACTCCGAGGCACTATATCCAGCAAGCCATCGAAATCATGCACAACGTGGGATCGAATATGGTCGGCGTCGTCTTCAATCAGGTGCGCCGATATGGGTCCGCTTATTATTATT
>JAJDBZ010000454.1 GCA_029261095.1 Candidatus Omnitrophota bacterium
ATTGCCTCACTAAAATCTCAGTGTTCTTTAGAGAACAAGAAAGAAGTCACTCTGTCAACTCAAACTTGAAGTACTTTCCGAACTTCAGGGCCACCGTTATGGAATCCTAGGTGCATTCAAATTCTTACATAGGAGTAGAAGTGGGGTTTGACAAAAATAACTTGACGCCAGACCGCAATATGTCTACAATCTTAGATGTCTTTGGTTGAAACCGTTTTTGTTCAAGGAGAAGAAGTATGGCTGCACGGAAAAAAAGAGAAGATGGTGAATTGGCTCCTCTAAGCCGGTTAGAGGGTGTCATCATGGGGGTCCTTTGGGACCTGGGTGAATCGACCGCCAAAGAGATTCGGAAAGTCCTTCTGGACACCAAACCTCTTGCACACACGACGGTCCTGACTATTTTGTCCCGGTTGAAAGAGAAGGGATATATCAAAGAGGTCCCTTCATTGGGACGGTCCCTGACCTTCAAACCAGTGGTTCCGAAGGAAAAGATGGCACGTGAGGGCGTTGTTGAGATTATCTCACGCTTTTTCGGAGGCAATCCGGAAGGATTGGTCCAGCATTTGGTCGACGAGAAGAAATTGTCGAAAGCCGAGTTGGATGACATCCGCAAGAAGTTCCGCGGCGCAAAGTAACATCACCTGTTCACATTCCGAGGAGTCCGGGTTTTCTCCGGACTCCTCGGAATATTCTCTGTTTAGGCATTCCCGCCAGCATGTTTCTTAATCGTTCTCCAATCGACACCGAGCTGTTCGCCAGCTTTCTGATAGGTTCCAGTTTGTTCCAGAACTCGTAGACAGTAACGTTGCAAGACCTCATCCAAGGATGCTTCTCCCGTTTCCATTCGTCGAAATAGCGAGTCGAATTCCGAAACCTTCGTTTCGACTTTAACAAGGGGATGAAATTCCGAACTGACCAGGAGTGACCGAATGCACTGTTCAAACTCCCGGACATTCCCAGGCCAGGAGTACTCCTCCGCGACCAAGGTCCGTATTCGGTCTCGGATCTCTTTGAACACACCCGCATCCTGTAATCCCAGTATCCTCTCCAGAATATACCCCAGAAGAATCTCCGCTTCCTTCGGATTATCCGTGAACCGTTGGTCTAAAGAGGGCACACGAATCACATTAGCCCCGATTCGATACAGAAAATCCTCACGCATCTGTCCGGAACCAATGATTTCATCGATATCCCGATTGGTCGCTGAGAGAATGCGCCCCTGAAAGTGCAACAATCTCTCCCCGCCAAGCGGGTAGAACTCTCGAGACTGCAAGACACGGAGGAGTTTTACTTGAATCTCGGGGGAGAGATCGCCGATCTCGTCCAAGAAGAGGGCGCCATAGGGGGAGCAAAGCTCAAGATGGCCTTTCCTCGGGCTAGCCGCGCCTGTAAAAGCCCCCTTCACATGTCCAAAAAGTTCCGACTCGATCAGAGTCGGTGTCAGAGCGGAGAGGTTCACCGCTCGATACGCTCGGAATGGATTGATTTCAAATTGGTGTTTCTCGGTGTTGAAGGGAATGAACTGAGACCCGCCTATGATCTCGGCGACCATATCTTTCCCCGTTCCGGAGTCTCCCAGGATGAGAGTTGAAAAATTCGCCATTCGGTCTTTCAGGTACTGGAAACTCCAAACCAAGCGGCGCGTGAAAATGGCCTCCCAAATGGCGGAACGCAACTCGATGACCGCGGCCGATGACCCGATGATCCTGTCGACAATTCCATGCAACCCTCGCCGCAACTGGAAACAAAAACCGAAAAGCTCGGCGACATCGCGAGAGTTAGCAGCGAGAGAGTCTTGGATGTTGGATCGATCGTCTTGCAACAACAGAAAACGACCGAGGTTGTCACGAAATCGTGTGTAGATCTCGTTTGATATCTTCGCCTCTTCGTCAGGGGCGAGGCGGAGTGTTTCCAAATGTTCATCGAGGTCCTCGAGGTGTTGATGGTAGATCCAGAACCAGACACCATTCCGATAGAGTTCTTTTTGACTCTGGTTGTAACCCTTTCGATTCTCCCTGATCGAGGGAGCGATCTCGTCGAGCGCCTCCTCCAGAGATACCAAGAGTTCCTTCGTGACCTGAGCTCGAATGGGGAAACTATCACGGTGAAGAGGGTCGACCGGGTGGTCGGTCTCCAAGAACTGGTTTTCTTTTACCGGCCTCGCCACACCGAACGGATTGGTTTCACCGATGTCGGTTATCGCCTCCAGAATGGAAAACGGATCCTTTGAGTTTTTGGTAATCATTTGGTTTCTCTCACCATGACCGGGTTACTTGCCATAGGATGATGCCACCAATTCGATTTCTTTTCGATTGTACACATCCACCCCACAATTCCGCCTGTAAAGTGAGCCACTGGGACACTGACCATGCCGCCTCCCAATTCGGCGAAGAGGGCGCCTCCTGAGAGTGTCTCGTAAATAGACTTCCCGACAAACGCGAAGAGCAGGCAGACGCCGATACCCATCGAAAGGAGTTCACCTTCTGCTCTCCGCTCCTTCATCCACAGTAGAACAAAAAGAACGAACAGCGCCGAGTCGATTCCAGAAAGTCCCCCATAGTTGGGAAGGGACCCGGCAAACATCGAAACACTCAGTGGAATCGCCAATGAACTCAACACACAACAACTTACAAACTCACGCATCGATTTGTTTGGCCAGCACGCGAGGAGGACAAGAAAGGTTGATGCAGACCAAAGTAGGTGGCTCAGGTTCCAATGTACCCAATGGCTGGTCATCCACCGCCATAGTT
>JAJDBZ010000455.1 GCA_029261095.1 Candidatus Omnitrophota bacterium
GATAGACATTGACGATAGCTTGATCCTGCGCGATGTAGGAAACGGATCGGATATCGGCAGGTTTCTGGATAACGGGGGAGGTGTTGGCCATCGGGACCACTGTGGTGACCCCGCCCAATGCTGCGCTACGTGAGCCGGGCGCGATGGTTTCTTTTCCCTCTTGGCCGGGTTCGCGAAAATGGACATGGAGGTCGATCAACCCGGGAAGTACATGCTTGCCGGTGACATCCCAAACCTCGCAATCACCACTCTCAATGCTCGATTCCACAGCGACAACTTTTCCATTCTCGAGGAGGACATCACAGATTTCCTCCATTTCTTGAGATGGGTCAACGACTGTTCCACCATGTAGAAGTAGTTTTTCGCTCACGGAAACTCAATCTCCAAGGATCTGAAGGACTTCTCGATGAAGGGCCGGGTTGGCCGCCACACCGTTTTCAACATGAATCGATGCCTTACCCTTCCAGTCGGTAAAGCAACCCCCTGCCTCCTCGATGCAGACCTTGATCGGCCCGGCATCCCAGACCTTCAATCCCGCATCGATCATGACGTCGCATTTCCCTTCCGCGACCAGCATGTATCCAAAGGCATCCCCCCAGCCGGGAGCAAACTGGCTGCGTCTGAGAATCTCCTCAATTTGGGAAGGATAATTCCTCTGAAAGTTGCTGTAGCAGGAGGAGAGAACAGAGGCCTCCTCCAACCGGGGTGTACTCGAGACCTGGGTGCGGACCCCGTTCAACCGACAACCATTGCCCTTGCTCGCCACCATCGTCCGACCGAGGGGGGGATTGTGTATGACCCCCAATATTCCATCGTCGCGATGCTCGAGGGCAACGAGAACTGTATACTGTGGAACCCCCGCTACAAAGGGTTTGGTCCCATCTATGGGATCGAGAATCCACCGAAATTCGGAGCCAGGATTGGACTCGCCGAATTCTTCACCCAGGATTCCATGATTGGGAAACTCTTTCTGGATGAGTTCGCGTAGTTTCTCCTCGGTCTTCCGGTCGGCGATCGTAACCGGAGAAGCATCTTCTTTGGTTTCGACCTGGAAATCCCCACAAAAGTAATCGAGTGTGACTTTACCGGATTCGGTGGCAATGGAAGTGGCAAAATCTTCCATTTCAAGTAAATCTTTTGAGTTCATATCTCACTTTCGGGTATGTTCACCAGACGACGACAGGGACTATAGCCCTCTCGTGGACTCCATCCAAGATGGCTCTTGGGGGATAGAATGACATCACCAAATGCAGGTTTCGATCGAACGGGGGAGGATATTCCGGGTGAATTTGGATTTGCCAGCAATAACGCTTATCCTACGTGCCTCGGAATTCGGATTGATTAATACCAGGACATTCGAACCATCGGGATTCTGGAAGGCGATTTCATCGATCCCCTCTGTCCTTTCGCTCCCCAACCGCACGGCTCCTCTCGAGATGAATTTCATGAAGTGCCCGTACATGTAGTAGTCGAGATGGTAACTGATTGACTCTTTGTCGGAGTTTAGTGTGATAAGAGTCCGGCTTGCCTTGAAGGGGCCATTGTTGGGTTTTCCTGAATCATTGAGAAGGGTCACCCAGGCGTTGTAACTAGAAGCGAAATTCTTCAGGTAAGAAATGATCTTACTGGCTCCCTTCAATCCAAAGGTGGACCCTTCGGTGAAGTAAATGGGAAGAGCCGGAAACTCACGATGAAATGCTGTCATACCCTCGGGTTGGCCTGCGTAACCATGAAATGCCACACCATCAACATACCTGGCCGCCTGTGAATCTTTCATGACAGCGCGTGGATATGAGATTCCAGGGTCGTCCCCATCAGCAGTTGGATCTTCATTAAAGTTGTGGTCATAGCACCAAATCTCGGTGTCGATGCGGCTTCTCTTAAACGCCGGTCCGAGATGGTTCTTGATGAATTCACGTTCTTGTTCGCCGTTGTAATGGCAACTGGGATAGTGCCACGTGGGATCGGTCTCCAATGAACGGTCGACACCGGGTTCGTTCTGAATGGTGACCGCGTAGATGGGGATTCCTTCAGACCGATAGGCTTGAATAAATTTGACGAAGTAGTTGGCGTAAACCTCGTAGTATTCGGGAAGAAGATGACCACCGATCATGTCGCCCGTACTGGTCATCCAGCCCGGAGGACTCCAGGGGGAGGCATAAAAAAGCAAATCTGGATTTTTCTCTAGTGCCAATTTTAGGATGGGGATGATGTAAGCGCGGTCTTTATCGATCGAGAAATGTTCTAAATCGGGATCGGTGTCGCCATCAGGTATGTCGTTGTAGGTGTACCAGGGATCGCCTGTAAAATCGGGTGTGCCTATACAGATTCGCATGAGGTTCATCCCTGTCCCAATTTCCGGATCGACGATTTTTTGGATGGTATCCTCCTGCGCATCCTGAGGAAGCAATGAGAGGTTGTAGCAAGTGGCAGGCTCGAGTGAGGATCCGAGACCTAGAATAGTTTGAAACCTCTGATCGGGGTGGATTCTAATGGTGGCTATGGCGGGCACTTGGTTCAAGCCGAGCATTGTGATTTCGTCGGGTTCCCATTTCTTCTCAAGGTCCGAAGTAGTAGTCCATACCTGAACCACTCCTTCGGAGTAAGCAGTAGGAACGAGATAAAAGAGAATGAAAAAAAGAGTCCAGTTGATCGATTTCATTTGGTATCGGCCTTGGGTCTAAGTCTAGTGCGGGCAAGAACTCTTGGGATCGAATTATAGACGCGCTGAAAGGCCTTGGAAGTGAGTGTTTTTAACACAACCGAGCATCGGGGAGACTCTGATCCTTCCCCGATGCTCGGTCACGGTGCAATCTAGAAGAGAGTTAGATGAGGCGGAAAGGTTCCGAAGAATCTTACCCCATCGACAACCTGCCCCGGATGTGGCGTGGTCTTCCATCGAGCCGGATCGGCAACATTCCGGAGTGGATACATGTCAACACCCATCCATCGTCTATCACCTCCATATAGGAAGAGATCACCCTTGCTCTTGGTCCCGTTCGTCGGAGAGTATGACGAAATCGGATTGCTACACCCACCTCCGCTACATATCGGAGAAGCGAAGTGATCGACAACTGTTTCAACGCCCGGACGATCGGGGCCGAGGCTGAATATCACATACGTTGCGAGCCCTTCCGTGTTGAATGGGCTGCTATGGGGGTGGGAGAAAATGGGAGCAACATAGGGCACTTCAGCGCCGTCCATTGTGTAGGTGTAAGGGGGCCCGGTGAGTTCGTTTCCATCTAAATCCACTTCGCCCGGAAATGGATCTTCAGGGATCGAGGTGATATATGCGTTCGGACTTGTCAGCCAGGTGAACCCGGCCTGACTCCGCGAGACAGTGTTTGACGTGTAGTTGGGATAGTTGTAGCTCGGGTATTTATTCCAATCGAGACGGTAGGCTTCCATGGCAATCCCAAGAGTTCGCATCTCGCCTCTGGCTTTGGTGACCCTCGCCCGAATCTGCGCTTCCAGAAAATTGGGAAGCGCAATGGCGATCAAGATGAGGATGATGGCGATCACAATTAAAAGCTCGATCAAAGTAAACCCCTTTTTCCCCTGAGGGATTGAAAATGGGAAAATAGGTTCGTGCTTCATGGCGGTTCCTCCCGGTTTAATCGATTAAGAGTTTTAATATAGCACAAAACCGAGGAGTTAGAATAAGGTTTTTTCGATTGTATGGGCAGACGATCATGAGTGCAGATGCCTCATTCCTTATTGAAACGGGTGAAAGGACGAGAAAATGTGGTCCGGTTGTCATAGATTGCCGGAGGTTTGTGATCTCCCTAGTTTCCGAATCCATTTCCTGATCCCCCAGAGGGTCACTTGCCCGATGGAACAGCAGCCCCATGCAATACAAATCGTATAGACGGGGATCAGCGGTAGAAAGAATCGAGGCCAGGGATAGGGAACCCAGAACAGAGTTGAGAACCAGATCGAAAGCGAAATGCCGATAAAACTCATCCACTCCCGGGGCTTGTCCCTACACAATTTGCCCCAAGTCAGATTCCAGACCAGCCCAACACACCCGATCACGGAGAGGAAGAATTCGAGTCCGATGGAACATAGCGGATGTGTCAAAGAGGATTCACGGTACAAAAAATCGAATCCCAATCTCCACCTTTCCCAGTGAGTAGTCAGGCTGCCAGGAAGACCGAATCCCTCGATTACCTCTTTTAGGGAAAGCATGTGGGCGATTTTGTTTGGAGATTGGTGGAATGGTTGAAGAATATCGTGATACAAGAAGGGATTTAATCCAAAGAAGACCACTGGAGGAATGACGACACAGCACAAAAGTAGGAGCCCGAGCCTAAGAGGTTCATGGTTGGGGTCGGGGAGTGATGCACTGCCAAAGAATTTTCTGGAAAGCCTAAAAACGGATAAGACAAAAACGATCCCCAGGAAAGTGATCCAGGGGGCCAACGAGTTGAGTTTTGTCGAGATAGCCAACCCCCAAGCCAGGCCGGTCATCGAGGAAAAGCCCACCCATTTTACCCAACCCCTGTGAAGAGATCCCAGACTGACCACGGAAAATAGGATTCCCAACCAAGTGAAGAGAAGCGCCGGTATGTCGGTAGTGGCCCAGCATGAGAAGGAAACGAATGTGGGATTGGCAAGAAGTAAGACGATCGTCAGTGAGGCGATGCCCCATCCCAACAGATACCGAACCAGCAAATAGATCGCCAGGGCCGCTCCTAAGCCGGCGAGGACATTCCCCTTTCGAGCTAAGGCCAAGATGTCTCCATCAGGGGCCGATCCCTTTACGCGGTTCCATTTGGGGCCATGGGCAAAATTGTATTGATGGGAAAACCCGAGACGATCCTTGACGGCGAGAACTGTCTGCCGCCCCCACAGTGCTCGGTTTCTCTCATCCTGTGGCTTGTTAAGTTCGGAGGGGGGCTCAATCGGGGCGATACCTCCGAGATGGTTCAACGAGAATCCCAGAATGTACTTTCCTACAGGGGGGTTGTAGTGGCCAAAGGTTCCGAAGTGTTGGAACCAATAGGGGTTTTCTAAATCGTGACAAGAGAAGAAGAGGTCGGTGTACATCTTTCCCGCGAAAATCCATTTGGCCTCGTCACCATGTGAGTCCAAAGTGGATTCCAAGTCACGATTGTACAGACCACCCGCGAAGACAATTGCGATCAATGCGGGAACCCAAGTCGCGATCAACCGAAATCGAAGAGGATCACTCCTGAATGGAAGAGTTTCCAATTTCATCGGGAGGTGTTCGCGTGTTCCTTTACCAAGGACCTGTCCCCTGCTTATCAGCCCTGAGGGGGTGGTGTAAAACGTCGCTGAGGATTTCCAGAAATCCGAGTTTCTCTTCGACGGTCTTTCCCTTGCCAATGGGGAAGAGGCAGTAGGCACTTCGTTCGCCATAGTAGGTGTCGGCATTGAGAACATGAGGGATGTCCGGGTTCTTGTCCCCCCAGGGGTAGACCAGGGAACGACTCCAGTAACGGAACTCCCAACCGTAATCGGCAAAGATAGTGACCGGCGAGGCGACGACTGCTGGTGCCGCGCCGCGCGAACCGGAAAATAGGTCGAGACGAATCCCCGCCATCCCAAACCCGGCCTCGGTGTCGGCGAAACAGACGTAAGGCGCGTCTGCTTCCACGATGCCCAGCATCCCGCGGCTCAGACCCGGCTCAAGTTCGGCGGGTTTGAAACGGATCTCACCGTTGCGCCGTTTCCAACCGACCGAATCGATCTCGGTCTCGGGATGCGCGATCACCTCTTCGTTGCGGAGCGCGTTGACCACGATGTCTTCTTGGATGTCCATGGTCGACTCGACCCAGACATAGGGTGCCTCGCGGAAGAAGTGATAGACCACC
>JAJDBZ010000456.1 GCA_029261095.1 Candidatus Omnitrophota bacterium
ACTATCGACTTACGACTCATCGTGCGGTGTCTCCATTGGAAATTGCCTCTCGTAATGATCTGAGGTTAGCGCACGTTCGCGGGGATGCCAATAGCTTTCTGTGTGTCGGTGCTTTCGAATTCCTAGAGGATCGAACCCGAAGAGGCGCGCCACGAAACCGAAAGGGAAGAAAACCACAAAGAAGATAATAGAAAAAATCCCCAGTCCCACATACCGGCCCACATATTTCGCCAAGAAAGCGGCCAGTTTTAGCCACCCCTTGTGAATCGCGAACATCAGGCCGCTCGTTCGTAGTGGAGGGATTGCCGCCATCAGGATGAGGAAGACACCAAGGCTCAAGCACACAGTTGCCTTAATCGGATGCTTTTCGTTGACGAACAAGAAGAAGATCAGGAACACCGAACCGAGAAAGCAAAAGATGCCTCCGACAGTGAACCCAAACTTTTTCAGCTCCTGGGGTGTGGGGACTTGGTAAGCGGGCGGTTGCATTAGTCCAGTTCAAACTCCTCGCGCCAGTCGACTTCTTCCGTCCACTCCGGTTGGTCTGGTTTATCCAGAATAAAAGAGCCGATCGCCAGCGTGTCCATCTCTGTCCTCATGAAACAGCGGTAAGCATCCATCGGGCTTTCCACGATCGGCTCGCCGCGGACATTGAAACTCGTGTTGACAATCAGCGGGCACCCGGTTCTCTCATTAAACTTCTTGATGAGGTCGTAATAAATTCCATTCCGTTCGGCGTTCACAGTCTGGACCCTAGCCGAATAGTCCACATGGGTAATCGAAGGGAGGTCCGAGCGGGCCACATTGAGTTTTTCGATACCGAAGAGTTTCTCTTCTTCCGAAGTCATCGGGATCCGTCGCTCCTCCTTCACCGGGGCGACAATCAACATGTAGGGGGATTCGCTGTCGAGATCAAAGACCTCTGGAGAGTGCTCTTCTAAAACCGAGGGAGCGAAGGGACGAAAACTCTCCCGGTACTTGATCTTGAGATTCATGACCGACTGCATTTCGCGGCTTCGCGGGTCGCCAATGATGCTCCGTCCACCAAGTGCACGGGGGCCGAACTCCATGCGGCCCTGAAACCATCCAATCACTTTCTCGTCGGCTAAACGATCGACCACAGCATCGAGGTAATCCTTACCCTCAATTTTCCGATAAACCGCCCCTTCGGATTTCAGGTACTGCTCGATCTCATCGTCCGAGTAGTGCGACCCAAGATAGGATCCCTTCATGGAGTCAGACGAATTGGCCTTGCGATCGTTCTTCAGGTAGCGGTGGTAGACAGCATAAGCCGCACCGACCGCCCCACCTGCGTCGCCCGCGGCGGGCTGGATCCAGAGGTTTTCGAAAGGTCCCTCGCGGAGCAACCGGCCATTGGCCACACAATTCAGCGCGACTCCACCAGCCATGCACAGATTCTTCTTGCCGGTCACCTCATGGACATGGTTGGCCATCTTCAGGATGACCTCCTCGGTCACCACTTGGACAGATCGCGCAAGGTCCATCTCTCTCTGGGCGAGTCGGGTTTCCGGCTTTCTAGGAGGTCCTCCCATCAGTTTGTCGAACTTTGAGTTGGTCATTCGCAGGCCGGTGAGGTAACCGAAGTAATCCATGTTCATCGAGAGGGAGCCATCCTCTTTGACATCGATCACCTCGTCATAGATGACATCGACAAATTTCGGCTCACCATAAGGAGCCAACCCCATCACCTTGTATTCGGCTGAATTGACTTTGAAACCGGTGTAATAAGTGAAGGCCGAATAGAGAAGCCCAAGCGAGTGTGGGAATCGAAGTTCGCTCAGAAGGCGAAGGTCGCTCCCCTCTCCGACACCGAAAGTCGTCGTGCACCATTCGCCGACACCGTCGACAGTGAGGATCGCGGCCTCATCAAAGGGGCTGGGATAGTAGGCGCTGGCCGCGTGGGATTCATGGTGCTCGGCGTAGAGGACTTCCGCTTTGGTGTGGAGGCGCTTCTCGATGTCGTCCCCCATCCAAAGTCTCTCTGTCAGCCATAACGGAATCGCTTTCAGATACTGAGTGACCCCACGAGGCGCCAGGCTGAGATAGGTTTCGAGGATACGCTCGAATTTAACAAAAGGCTTTTCGTAGAAGACCACATGGTCGATTTCGTGAGGTTCGATACCGGCTTCTTTAAGACAATATTCGATGGCCCGGGTCGGAAAATCAGCATCGTGCTTCTTTCGAGTGAAGCGTTCTTCCTGCCCAGCTGCAATCATCTCATCGCCTCGAAGAAGACAAGCAGCACTGTCGTGGTAGTAAGCGGATATGCCGAGAATTAAGTCTCTCATAATATCAAAAAATTAAGGAAAGAAATGGAGGACCGTCGACCTTTCAGAACGTGGAGAATTAAGAATACACGAAGCGGGGAACATATCGTAGGGACCATTGGTTTTGAAGCCCCTTGGGATAATATGAGTCTTCACAACCCAGGTTGCACTTGTCCATCTAAAGTCCCCAACAATCTACCGAGACAGTATGATGAGACCGATAATGACGAATGTGGTCCCAACGATTGTGTTGAGGTTTAAAGATTCGTGAAGAAAGACCATCGAGAACACCGTCACTCCCACAAACCCCAAACTGGTGAAAGGGTACGCATAACTGAGTTCAAATCGAGTCATTGCAAGCATCCATGCGACGGCAGCGAAGAATGCACCTGCCAAACCAGAGAGTATCCACGGGTTGGCGAAACAGGAAAGTATGAAGAGGATTTTCTGGGATAAACCACCAGATGTGGTTTTCATTTCTACCACTTGCCACTTGATGACAAGCTGGCCATAAACGGTCAGAATAATTGTTATTGCAATATAAATGTGTCCCACGATATCCATTTTGTTCGCGTTCAACATGGTACCACCCCAGAATCATTTTGTTTGAAGAATCAGAAGACCTTTGCCAATTTCATGGTTACCATGCGATCAGACTTTTCCGGATAGGATGTAGAATCCATGTTGCAAGGGATTTCATCTGGATCACTTTCCTTCTTGGATAGAGAAAGTATTGGAGTTCTGAAAATCGTTGAACTAATTACTAGATTTTTCAAAAACAAACAGTTTCTGTGTCCCATAATCCCCACACGCGGGGAGTAGGGAGAAAAAACGGTTCCATTCCATGTCGGGACAAGCCACATCAATATCAGCATTGAGGGATTTCGCAAGCAACGGCTTTAGAACTCTCGTTCCAACAAAATAAGTGCTTGCGAAATTTCTGATCTCTATAAGTCTTAAACTTGCACCAGCTGCGGTCTCAATAACTTTTTCCTCATCAAGATACTCATTAAAACTCGGCATTGGGATCTCAGGCAAGTTCCACTCACCCCTGAAAAGATTCATCTTGTTCCATCCTTGGAGTGTGGCTTCAGACATCAACAATCGCCCTCCAGGTTTTAAGACTCTCGCACATTGTTTAATTCCCTCAGACTGTTTGGTCCATTCCCCGAGATTTATTAGGACGCGAATGACGACCACTTTCTGGTAACTTGCATCGTCCTCCTTAAGTGCAGTAATGTCGCCAACTTGGAAGTCTACACTTTTCTGTATCTCCAGAGGCATTTCGGACAACGCCAAATTAGCATGTTTGATCATTTCAGGGATATAATCGACACCCCGTATTCTCATTTTTTTCTGCTGCGCAAGATTGAGAGCTGAGTACCCGTTTGCACATCCCACATCCAGGACCGAATCACCCTCATCCAGTAGAGAGAGAATTTGTTTTATTTCCATTTCTATTACAGCTGTGTCTGACCAGGAGGCATTGGGAGAGATACCATGGGCTGTTGCTTGTTCTTGCCAAAAGTCCTTGATTTGTTCATCGGAAAACTTATCATTCATTTAAGAAACTCTCTTCCTTATCTATCGTTATTGCGTTCTGTTCTTCAGATATCGCATAGGGTGGTCGACGCATGGTCCGAAAGTGAATTCGGGCAAGATATTCCCCGATGATCCCAAGTGAGAAGAGTTGAGCACCGGAAAAGATTGTAATCAAACAGGCAAGGAAGGGGAATCCCGGAACAGGGTTTCCCTCAACGTAGAATCGCGTAAGAATCCAAATCAATGTCACGAACCCCAGACCCGTCATCGCAAAGCCCAGAAAAGTTGACAGTTGAAGGGGCAATGTACTGAACCCTGTCATCATGTTGAGGGCATGTGTTACTAGTTTTGAGAATGAATAGTTGGATGTACCAATATCTCGCGTATCGTGCCGGACATTCACTGCCGAGAACCGAGTCGAACCCCAAGTTAGAAGGACGTCGATGGAAACAAAAGAATCGGAGTAGTTTTCGAAAGCGGTACGGATGTCTCTCTTAAACACGCGGAAAGCGGACACATTATTGGCGACATGAATTCCCATTGCACTCTTAAGTGCGATCTTAGTAATTACCGATGCAATGTCTCGTAGAATACCATGTTGCTGTTTGAGTGGAGCCCCATAGACCACATCGTAGCCCTCCTGGAGCCGCTCAAGTAGTTTTGGAATTTCTTCAGGTGGATGCTGGAGGTCATCATCTAATGTAATGAGGACTTCAAATCTTGCTGCACGAATCCCACACAGAAGTGCGTTGTGTTGACCATAATTGCGCCTTAAATTGATCGCTCGAACTTTGTTGTTCTTGACCTGAATGGTCTTGATGACGTCCCAACTTGAGTCCAGACTTCCGTCGTTGACCAAAATAAATTCATAATCCCCGCCAAGGGTCTGGATTACCTCTTCCACTCGTTCCACCACGAGTTTGATTGACGATTCACTATTGAAAACAGGAACAACTATCGAGCAATTAATGTTAATTACCCCCCTCGGGCGAACTATTCCGCCGCATTCTGAATAAAATGATATTCATTGCAACCCTCATCAATGAATCCTTCTCACCTTAGTACACTTTCTTTTCACTCCAAAACGTGGTCCTAGGAACCGCTCGCAGAAACCTCTTCACCTAAGTTTAGATCCTCCTTGTCGATGATTCATACGTCTCCATAGGGTCAGTAGAAGTAGATGATGCCACAGGTCTTGTCCCCACTCGAATCTGGAAAATCGCTAGGCCAGGTTCTTAGAAACTATCTATGCCAATCTATTTTTTCATGGTTTTCGGTCAAGAACCGTGAACCCTAGTAGCCTGACCGTTGGTTCGCCGGCGAGGTCGCCTTAAGGAGATTTGCATGACCCAAATGGGAGTTAGGGTTTCGGTATATTTCGTGAGGGCGATTCCACTTTCTCGGGAAGATGGGCTACTAACAATGGTGGCTTTCGACAATAAGAATCCCCGAAAATGTCCTTGACGACGGCGTCTGGAAGTCAGACACTTGGGCCTTCCACTTTAAAACGCTGATCGTCAATTTACTACACATAGAGAAGAGGATTCACTGTCTTGCGATACTGTTTGTTCGTCCCACTCCATAATTCCTCTCACAACGTCCAATCGTTCATTAAATGTTTAGCGAGGGATACGGATTGGTTTGGTGAATTGTTAGTTATCGACGACAAGAGTACAGACTTGACGATAAATCGCGCAAAAGCAGCCCTCTCAAGAATCCCTAAGTTAGATGCGACAGTCCTGCAATCGGAGGAACATCTTGGAGTCGGGGCTTGTTTGAAGATCGCATCGATCTGGTCACGGGACCGAGAGTATGACTACCTTGTTTCTGTAATGCCAACGGCACATGATCCGTTCATTCACTTACGCATGTGCTATTTCACCGGTTTCCTGGATAAGAAGGACCTGTATTTTGGGTCTATTCTGGGCTATTACCATCCCGACCGGGAAACTAATCGATGGGAGTATCTGAATTGGTCTTTAAGGGAGACGTGGGAGATTTGCAAACCACATTTTGGTTGGAAACGATACATATTGGAAGACCAGCAATTGAATGTTGTAGTTCTTCGGATTTCTTCTATTTTTGAGGTGGGAATTGAAGGTATTGCGAACGACTATTCTGGATATTGGAACCTCATCCATCGTATGCTGGGCGCAGGGATGCCTCATGGAAACCTCACTGTATCCCTAAGCTGTGATGCCTACGCTGAACCCACAGATGTGAAGAGTCCGAATTCGAAAAAGTCTCTGTATCGGTTCTACACTTCGATGTGTAAGCATCTCCTACTTGAGAGCGTTCGACCTCAAAAAAAGAGAAGAGAAATCGAGGGGACATTTTTCAAAACTCAGATGGTTTATCAGCAAAAGGCGTCACAAATGAGACTCTCATCCTAATAAGGGAGTGAACGGAAGGGGGCCACATGGAAGACCATATGTACTTGGCTTTTGTAAACATTGAGTCGATGGTACACCTTTGAAGGGTGAAGTAGAGTCAGTACAACAGTTCTACCTCTGGCGTTGGGATGTGGTACCAAAACGCGACGCGAGCTCTTCCGGGGTCAAATACCCTAGCGAACTGTGCGGTCTGGCGCCATTGTACTCTTGGCGGCAGTTTTCGGCCACTTCTCGTGCCTCCTCTATCGTTCTAATGATTTCCCAATTCCTGCATCCGTCTCGGAACTGAATTGTGTTGAACTCCTGAGATCCAGCGCATCTCTCCGGCAAATGAAACCTACTTGATAATTACAGTGATTCCGCCGAACCTTCTGCGCTTGTACCCTATGACAGATTCATTTCTCTATATACCAGAAGACGCTTATCTTGCCGAACGGTGGTTGAATGACCATTCCCGGGAACCGGTGATCAAAGCATTTTTCGCCTCACCAGACCAATCGATTCGATCTCGATTATCCGAAAGATACCAAAATTTGGAATGGGTAGAGGAGGTCAAATCGATCTCCCCATCAGCAATTGCGGTTCTCCCCACCCAAGTGGAGCATGTCCCTCTCGCATTCTACCCAGAAACGAAACGACCCGATTGGACTTCCATTTACCCCATTGTCCAGAAACTCTGGCAAGCGGGTTTCCGGGAGTTCGAGTTCTACTCACTTGCTGGATCGAAACGCGTCTCAATCCCGTACCTCCTCGATCATTTTATCGACATTCATAAAGGTAGGCGGTGTTTCGTTGTGGGGAATGGACCGAGTCTGAACAATATCGATATGAAACTTCTCAAAGATGAAATCACCCTAGGATCGAATCGCTGTTACCTTGGATTCGAAGAATGGGGATTTCCGTTCAATTATTGGGGGATTGGCGATTGGCTACAGATTGAAGAATATGGAACTGAGTACCAAGAATTTATTCCCTCAGAGATTCCCAAATTCTTCTCAATGGAGTACCTCCCGTTGCTTAATTTCGAAAGTTCCTGTCCCCTGAACATCGACAACCGGCATGTCTTTGACCCAATGTTTTCCTCCTCGGCCGATTCCGTTTTTCTTGGAAGCACTGTAACCTATCTTTTGCTTCAGATTGCTGTAGTGCTTGGTTGCGACCCGATCATATTGATTGGGGCCGACCATCGGTTTGAATTCAAAAAGGGAGTGAACGAATCTCTGTCCCCTATTCAACTCTGGAGCATCGGTGCCAGAAAGAAACTCTTTCGAACGATTGAGGGAACCGCGGTTCATCGATTTCTGAAGTCATACCGACAAGTGAAGATCGAGATGAGGAAAGAAAGAGGTGAAATGAATACACAATCTAATTGTTGGGTTGCCTCGGACGCTGAAAACCCAACTCACTTTGACCCCCGTTATGTTGCTGGCGAAACAAAACGATTCTCAATGCCAGCTCCTGAGATTTCCGAAAGACAATTTGATTGTGCCTACATGTGGGCAAAAAACAACGACCGGCAAATCCTCAATGCCACTCCTGGCACCATGCTGAAATCTCTCCCGCGGGTTGAATTCGAAGCACTGTTTTGAAATTACGCACCTTCATCAAGACTTGGAAGCGTTCAAAATTGACGGGAACAAGGACCACCATTTCTAATCTACTAGAGGTTCTGCTAATAGAAGAGCACTTTACGGTTATCCTCTCGATGTACGACTTCTTCGGAACTAACTGCCAGTTGTTTGAGAAAGTCAAACGCTTTCATCCAAGTGGGCGAATTGGAATAGAGATTCCAGTTATCAATACGGTCGACAATCATTAGGCGTTACCTCCCATTCAGATTGATTCCCAGATCGAGGGGGAAGAAGCACAGCGAATGGTTTTTCCCCACTCCAACCGGTTGGAATCACGGATATCGACATAACCACCAGCAGCTTCGACTAAAGCAAGTCCGGCGGCCACATCCCAATACATGATATCTTCTTCGTAATAGGCATCCACCTTACCGCACGAGACCCATGCGAGAGAGAGTGCTGCCGTTCCAAACATGCGAATTTTCTTAAACCTTTGAAAGTATCCGATCATTCCTTCGAGAGACTCACTGCTATAATCCCGATTCACGGGGAACCCCGTAGCGAGAGAAGCTTTCGCGGATTCGGTCGTTGAACTGACTCTCAGCGGTTGGTCATTGAGAAACCCTTTTCTCGTTCCACTCAGACCGGAGTAGAGTTCATCCCGGGTGAAATCATAGACCACACCCAAAAGTGAACGGTTTCCTTGGACCAGTGCGATCGAGACACAGCAGAGGGGTTGGGATCGACTGTAATTAAAAGTGCCATCGAGTGGATCGACAACCCACATCGGGGATTGCGTATCGATGTCCCCAACCTCGCCACTCTCTTCAGCCAGAACCGGGTGCGGGGTTGCTTGTAATAAATCGAGAATAATGGCTTCCGCTTCACGATCCGCTTTGAGTTTGATATCTCGCCCCTGATCGCTCAATACTTCGGAGCGATCTTGAAATGCCAAATTCAGATGATCACCTGCTTTCCGTGCTGCGGCTGACGCTGTCTTCAGAAGATCATCTATGTTCACGGGTCACCCCTAAATCCCTGAGAAGGTTATCCACGGCTTCGGACTCCATCTCCAGCCTACACTGTCGGGTATAGGTCCCGACATGAGGAGTGAGGAGGGCATTGTCTAAATCGCAAAGCCGCCCCGAATAGGGTTCCTCCCAGAAGGCATCGAACCAGACTCCGGAGAGGTGACCGGACTCAAGAGCCTTAATGACTGCGGACTCATTGACGAGTTCCCCGCGAGCGGAGTTTAAAAGAATCGCGCCTTCTTTCATGGTTTGTATCTCTTTGGCTCCCAAAATACATTCGGTCCCACTCGCATGAAGTGAAACCACATCGGCCGCCTGGAGACCTTCGGCCAACGAGACACTTTTTTCGCCATGACTCAGCTGACCTTCGAAGAATGGATCGTAAACGAGAACCTCGGACCCGAAGGCGCGGAGGAGTTCCGCAACTCTTTGTCCGATCCGACCATACCCCACCAGGAGGACCTTCGCTCCCATCAGACCGATCCCGATTTGTTTCTTCCACTCTTTGTGGTGAAGCGATCGATTGGTGGAAATCAATCTACGAGCGAGGGAGAGGAGTGTGGCCAATGTGAGTTCGGCCACGGCGACTGCAGGTGGATCCGGGGTGTTGGAAACAATGACCGAGTGATCTGAGGCAGCCTCGAAATCGACGTTGGTGACTCCGATACCGACTCGGGCGATCGCTTTCAGTTGCGGATCGGATTCAATGACCTTCCGATTCAGCGGTTCCAATCCGGCGATGAGTCCATCGACACCTTTGAGATGTTCAATGATTTCTTCTTCAGTGAGACGTCGACCGAAGGGGTTCGGGACAATATCGACTCTTGCTTCTTTCAGACGGTCCAGAGGGGTCGTATCCTCCTGGGCAAATGAGGAAGGCCCGATGGCAACTCGTAGATTCATGAATACTCCTTTGAGGTGGATCCACTTTTTGTACACCGATCGGTATGCCAGTGGAATGGGGGAAAGGAATCTTTAAACTCTGGCAGAAAGAGGAACTGGATTTATCGGCCCGATTTTAATTCCCTTAAGATAAAAAAAATTAGCCGCAGGCAATTACCAAAAAATATTCCAATCACTGGTTCTGCTTAAATAATCAAAGTTCTTCGTTTCTCAGGTTCCGAGTTGATCGCACGGTGTAAGGTCTAATCCCTTTCCCCTGCCAATAAAAATACCGGAGCAACTCTCCAAGGAGCCCAGATGCAAGTAATTGGAACGACGCGACAGTAAAAAAGATAGAAAAAAAGAAGAGAGCACTTTCTGTAATACTGCCTTGGGAGACCCATTGAAGATAGAGCGCCATTAAAAACGAGGTGGATGCCAATAATATTGCGAATAGAAAAAGAGTACCGAAAAACCGCATTGGTCTCTGAATGATCAACTGAAAAAACCAGAAGAAGGTAAAATCAAAGAGCTTCATTGCCGAGTCCCAAAAGGAGTCTTGTTTGGTCTCAGAGGAAGCAGCCAAGTGCCCTGAAATCGACAATGACTCGATTCGCGCGCCGTAACCGATCTTCAAGAATGGGACGAATTGGTAGAACTCACTCCTCCGTAAGGCCTGTTGCAGGAGGGATCCTCTGAAGGCTTTCAGTACGCAACCCGTTGGCGAGAGGTCGATACCGGTCATTTTCCTTATCAAGAAGAAGGCGATCCTTTGGAAACGGGCTACCATTCCAGTTTGTGCTCCGGCCTTTTGTACGGCTGTCTGGCAGTAGACAACATCACATGCTTTGTTCATACGTCGAATGATATCTGGAAGCAGTTCTCCAAGATTCTCCAGAAGAAAATGAAAACTCACGATAATTTCCCCCTCTGCAGACCGGAGTCCCGTGTGATAGGCTCGAGAACTGGGAAGCACTTCTTGGAGGGGGATGACCTTTACTCGAGTCGAGGCCGATGAGATGGGCTTATCGAGCGGTTGGCTAGTGACATTATTAAGCACTAGAATCAGCTCGAATTCTTCCCTCGAACCATAGGAATTGATGATCCCAAGGAATCCTCGGATGAACCCCTCGAGATCCAAATCTTGCTCGATGACGGTCACCAATGAGATCATTATTATTTGATCACTTATTCTCTTGATTGAAATCCGATTAGGGCCTTAGGGTTGAGTACATTTCGCATTGCCATCCTAGGATGGTGGCACGAAGGCCGGATTCCAGCAAGTTCTAAAGCCACCCTGGGAGACGAATGCTTTAGTCGGTGAATCGACCATACTTTCGTTCAGCCTCAATTGCACGGCGTCTCCAAATGCTACCACTTCTCCGTGAACTCAATCCTTTTACGAATTGAGGCTCTAGCCAAATCGATCCACCAATGAAGATCAAAATCGCAACAAGAATGAATGTTAGATCAAGCACCGAGCATCCTCCTATCCATATTTAGCCCCCGCCTGGAAACTGATCGAATCTAAACCAAAAGGAACCAAAAGTCAAAACAAGCCGTCGGTCCCAATCTCATCCTCTCTTGTTGATCATTGAAAAAAGATGCTCTTCATCGGAAGATCTCGCCTGAATCCAGACGGGACTTGCGACAGCCTCACTTCCTGGATGACAATTGGTCTGCATCCACTAACCAGTGTGGCCGCCACTCATACCAACTCCGAATTTCCAAATGGGTCGCCCACGTGTCAATCAAATCCCCGTCATGTTCTGGGGTTTCCGAAATGGCACGAAGATCTCTTCACGTACCTTGATAACGCCGTCGCAACAGAAGGTGCGTTGGCCGGAATCTCCACCGGTACACAATCGTTCGATCCACACTCCAGACGTGGTTGGGATACGAGGCTGGAATCGAGTGATTGGACGGCTCTTTCGGGTCTTTCGCGGTGCAGATCGGAGAGGATGGCTTCGCGAGCTGTGGGCGGTTCAAGATGTTGCGAACGGTGGACGCGGCAAGAAAAACATCCAGAAGAGCCAACTGCATGGAAATCCGGATCCTGCCCCAATGGGGATTGGTTTTCGCGATCGGCCATACCAATCCGACGACCTCTTGCGGAGTTCTATTGAGAGGGCTACTCCGGCCTTTCCCCCTTCATCGATCTTCTTCACCCAACGATAAAGAGTCGACCGAGTCACGCCCAGTCTCTTCTTAACCTGCTGTTTTGGGACCTGAAAAAATTCCAAATCCCAAAGCACAAGCAATCGCTCCTTCAGAGTGTAGCGGAATTTTCTTCTCGTCCTTTCCGCCTGTATGCGAATCAAGATCAGTTCGGTCTCAAATTGAGCCACCCGGTCCCGTAGAAAGAGGACCTAGGGAATAATCTCTTCCCCATGGCCCAGGACTCCTTTCAGCGCCTTCCTGCGAGCAATCCCCGCCCACTTTGCACTGAGCCAGAGGCTCTTCATGATAAGAGGATTTGCGGCTGAAAGGACTTCCATTTGATCCCCCGTTCAGGTTTCTGAGAAGGTCTGCAAAGTACGAAGGAAGTTGAATCAGATCAAGAGGATAAGGCACTTTCCGACAGCGGTCCCATTTCCGCGTGACAGCTACAGGAGATCTCTTCAACCGTTTCTTGGCAGCCATCC
>JAJDBZ010000457.1 GCA_029261095.1 Candidatus Omnitrophota bacterium
CGAGTATACCTACAACGTCGACGACCTACTCGAAATTGTGATCTCCCCCGAAGGGAACTACGTCAAACTCAGTTATGATGATCCTAACGACAATACCCTGGTCACACGTGTGGGTCGGCACAAACCGCACCCGGACAACACCGAGGTGCTTTACACCTCGTATGAATACGACAGCGAAGGGAGAGTCGAGGAGATCACGGAGGGTGGCGGAGGATCCTCCTTCATTCGGTCTACTCTGGAATACAACGAGGAGGGTCGACTCGAGTTCCTAACCGACGCCAACCAAATCCTAAACACCTACTCCTATGACGACGAAAACAACGAATTCACGGTCTCATCCAACGGTGCAACTTGGACGATCGAGTACGACGACGAGAACCGTCTCGAGGCTATCTCGAGTCCTCTGGGCAAGGAGACGTTTTTCGAATACGACCCGCTCACCGGTCACCTGGAGAACTCCTACGCCGACCACGCGGGCAACAACGAGGATGATTCCACCACCTTCGAATACGAATTTGGTGGTGTGGGCGAGGGAATCACGGCGGTGATCGATGGTGAGGGACGCGAGGTCGCCTACGAGTACGACGGTTACGGGCGTCTCGAAAAAGAGATCCTGGACGATGGGACGAACCAGTACGAGTGGGTGCGGGATTACGACACGGTGGTGGGGGACCGTGTGGACAAGGAGACCGATCCGAAGGGCCAGTATGTCGAGTACGAGTACGACAAGGCGGGGTTGACGACGAAGGAAACCTACTACGATTCAGGGGATAACCATGTCGGCGAACAGGGATACGACTACGACTCGGCAGGGAAGCTCGATGTCCTCAGTGTCAAGGATTGCGCAACCTGTAACACCGATCAATTCGCTTTCTATTACACGGACAACGGACTCCTCGATATCAGAGACTCCTTCACCGTACCCGGCTTTGTCGGAGGGACAATCAACTACGACTACGACGACATCGACCGATTGGAGTCGATCACGTACCCGGATGCGAGTGGGAGCGCGGGGACGGAGGTCGAGTACACCTATCTTGGGTTTCAACCACTCTATCAGGTTTTGAGCCCGATCGGAAACGCGGAGTACTATTTCGGCGGTTACAACCGACTGGAAAGCATCAAGCGCCGTCACGGTTCGGAAGACCTTACGGGTTACAAACAGAGCAGTTCGACTTCCTTTGGGTACGATGGCGGCACCGGCCAGATCGATCGGGTTTCTCATGTTTATGGCAGTGGCCGTTTAGACGTGCAGGAATACGAATACGACGATGACGGTCTCATCGACGACCGGACCCGGTACATCCGCAGCAAGGACGGCGACGAGGATCTTTGGGTCGATTATGAATACACCGACCTGAATCAATTGAAAAAGGAGATCGGGTACGAGGCGTCGGATCTTCAGAACCCGGTTTATCAGTACGAGTACGCATACGACCATGCGGGCAACCGGACACGCATCGCGAAGAGCGGGAGCGCGATCGGTTGGGAGGCGTGGTGGCTCAACTACAACGACCTGAACCAACTGGTGAATCGCCACATCAATGTCGACAACGATGTCGACGACGGCCACGAGGGGTCCCTCCGTGGGGTCTATGACTACGACGACAACGGCAACCTCATCGAGGCGATCCAAGAGAAGTCTCTCAGCTCGACCTGGACCCAACAACTCGAATGGCAGTACGAATGGGATGTCCACGACAACCTGATCGAGGCGCGGAGGTACGATGGAAGCGGAGCGACTTACGCGGGCAAGGTCGAGTACGTCTACTCCCCCGTGGTCGGCGCCGGTCGAACCGAGCGAATCGAGTACAACTCCAGTAACGCCATTACATCGTGGGTCCGCTACGAGATCGACGGTCTCCAGGTCCTGCGTGTCGACGAGAAGTATGACAGCAACAGCTCCAGCACGATCACCTCGGCCGACGGCTGGCGTATCCGCGACCGCCGCACCCACAGCCCCGCCCTCATCGGCGGCCTCCTCTTCAAGGAGGTTTACTCCTATCCCAGCGCGACGAGTAACGCCAACTCGACGAGCAAAGTCTACTACTACGGCTACGACGCCCAGGGAAACGTCTCAGTCATCACCGAAGAATACTGCGGCGGCACCGCCGAACAATTCATCTTCACCCAAGACGCCTTCGGTAACGAACTCACCCACGGCATCTTCGAACGCTCTTCCTGGTCCGAAGCCGCCGAAGCGGGCATCACCGAACACCAAACCGGTAAAGATTTAGATCAGTTCACCGGTTTGTACTACTTCGGAGCGAGGTGGTACGACCCGGCGGTGGGACGGTTTGTGAGCCGGAGTCCGTTGCCACCGGATATTGAGGGGGCATATCTTTATTGCGAGAATGATCCAATTAATAATGTTGATGTAAATGGCAGGATTAGTACAGACACACTGGAAATCATCTCGAACTACTCCGCTGGTTATGCAGACAACCTTACTCTTGGCGTGACCGGGTGGCTGCGAAATAGACTAGCAGAAGCAGTTTTTGGTGAGAGCATCGAAACAGTGGATAAATGTAGTGTGTCTTATCTGGCAGGAGGCTTGACTGACCTACTAGCTTCTGGTGGACTGAAAGGAGCATCTCTTCACTTACTCAGGAAGTTCAACACAAAACCATCAAGAGTGAAGGAATTAATTAAGGATATCGCGCGAAATGATACCTATGGTCATTACCCAATCAACAAGTTTGGGAATCGATATGGATGGGAAGTTCATCACATAAATACGTTGTCGGGTTACCCAGATAGATCTACATCCCTTTTTCCATCCGCAGCTTTACCTCTTTCGATTCATGGCCATCGAAGGAATCTGATGCGGGTTAAAACGTCCAAAGACTATCTGGGACTCAATCGCATTGGCCTAAACATCTCAGAGCATGATTTCGTAGGATTTTCAGCAAAGTATACCGAGCGAACCGTAGGTTTAGCGATTGATCCATTGTCGATTGGAATTAGGGCCGGGTTTTATGGAGCAAACGGTCTGATGAATTGTTTCTAACATGGAACTAAATTAAAAGGTAGTGCACGTGTTAAATTATATTAACAAGTCTTATTCATTTTTCAAAAGCAATAGTGTTAAGATTGCTATATCATACATGATTCCTATGTATGTCATTTTCATATATCAACGAGAGATCGTCATCTGGTTTTGGCCAGTAGCCATTGCATGTGGATCCATCCTCCTGGTAATTTGGATGGGTCTGGAGAAAATGTTCGCTAAATTACTTTCGGACACTCCCGAGTTTAGAGAGTTACTCTCCCAGTATGAACAACGAGAAGAAGAAACTAATCGGCTAAGCGATGAGGAGGTTATATCAAAATGTGATGATCTCATATTCACAAATAGTTTGTACGATATCGAGACATCAAACCTGCCGCTCGGACATGATTCATCAAAACTTCCTCGACTCGCCAAAAGGTTTTTTGAGAAGTATTCACATCTCCGCATGGAAACCGCAGGTTATACAATATCGAAAAACCTTATTCGGGATTCAAGCCTCGATAGTCGATTTACAAGAATCGGTATCTACAGGGTGGACAATCGCGAGATCGTGGTGAATGGATTGGACGATGCGATCTATGTCTTGGATGAAGTCCTCGAAACTCGACAACCCATTGAATCAATTGCGAAATCTGTTTTTCATTTCATCATCTTAAAAAATCGCGATTTGCCGGAGTCAGGTCTGACAAACTGAATGGTTGCCACAGGCGTATAAGTCTGTTTCCGGCTGGACCCAACAACTCGAATGGCAGTACGAATGGGATGTCCACGACAACCTGACCGAAGCTCGGAAATACGATGGGAGCGGAGCGGTCTACGCGGGGAAAGTGGAGTACGTTTACTCTCCGGTGGTCGGCGCCGGACGGACCGAACGGATCGAATACGACTCGAGCGACGCCATTACCTCCTGGGTCCGCTACGAAGTTGACGGCCTCCAGGTCCACCGAGTCGACGAGAAATATGACAACCATTCCCCGGGCGGGATCACCGAGGCCGATGGCTGGAGAATCCGCGACCGACGCACTCACAGCCCCGCTCTAATCGGCAGCCTCCTTTTCAAAGAAGTCTTCACTTACCCGAGTGCTACAAGCAATGCCAACGCCGAGAGCAAGGTCTATTACTATGGCTACGACAAGCAGGGCAATGTGTCGGTGGTCACCGAAGAATACTGCGGCGGCACCGCCGAGCGTTTCATCTTTTCCCAGGACGCCTTCGGTAACGAACTCACCCACGGGATCTTCGACCGCTCCTCTTGGTTGGAAGCCGCCAAAGCCGGCATCACGGAGCACCAGACAGGGAAGGAGTTTGATCAGTTCACCGGGCTCTATTATTTCCACGCCAGATGGTACGACCCGGCGGTCGGGCGGTTTGTGAGCCGGAGTCCGTTGGGGCCTGATGAGGAAGGTCCTTATCTTTATTGCGAAAGTGATCCAATTAATAATGTTGATGTAAATGGCCTTTCCGTTCTTGAGGATATCGCAAACTTCTCTGCTGGATATGCGGACACCTTTACGTTTGGTCTTTCTGCTTTGGCTCGTGATGGTCTCTCATATCTTATGACCGGGAGACGAGGCTCTTTGATCGACAGGTGTTCAAAGGCATACACAGCCGGTGAATTGGCAGACCTACTAGGTACGGGTCTCTTAGGAGCCGGTTCAAAATTCTTAAAGAGGCTTGCTAGGCGGACGGATCATGCGAATGCGGGAAGGGCTGCGAAAAGATTCCTCAACAATTTTTATCCTGAAAGAGGGTACAAGAATGGTTACGTAATTCACCACCGATTGCCTTTGTTTGGACATTTTGGAGGGCATGAGACACTTTGGCCAACTGGTGCCCTTCCGGCATGGATGAACAGCATGCCAATCATAATGACACAGAAAATTCACGGTGCGAACAGATCCGACATCATCGCAAAACATGCAAGACTTCACAGAAAACTTAGAAAACAAGAGCGGTGGTTTTCTCCTCTTATTAGCCGGGAAATCTTGATCCCCAAAGGAGTGTTTGCTGTATATAATAGATCTTACCACCAGTGCAGATAGATTAATTATATACATACTTTCTATTATGTTCTATTTTATTTTCATTACTCTTGTTATCACGTACTTCATCTTTGAGTTTGTCGGTCCACAAGTACGGGATTTATGGTCATTTGGAATTTGGATTGGAACCAACTTTCTAGTATCGGCAATAGTTTTTGGAATTTGGAAACTTCTCCTAAAGGATTTCTTTCAATCACTACCATGGATCACAAATGAGGTACAAAAACAAAAAGATATACGGAAGAACGTCGAAGTACTCCCTAACTCTACTGCTTTAGAATTAGCTCTTAAAACAATCCGCTCATCTGGACACTTCGATTTCCAAAAAGCGGTTTCACCCCCAGAACACTTGAAAGAAAATCTACCGGGTCTTGTATTTGATTTCTTTTCAAGATTCGACGAAGTGGGAGAATACGGGAAACTATTTGAGCTCTCAACTGAGTGTATTGGCCCATCCGTACTACGTCCCGGATTCATTCGAATCGGGTACACGGGTACTCGCGATGTCGAAATCTTAGTCAATCCAACCTCCGAAGAGGTCTACGAAGTTGATGGAATGGAGGAAGAAGACGAGAGTATTAAACCAATCGCGTCAACAATCTATCACTATGTATTATTTTATCATCATTATTTTTCCCCAGAAGATGCTCTACAGGTGGATTAATTTAACCGTTTCTTATGAGGTTTGGGAAACGGGGTAGAACATACGAGAAACAGAACATGCTGAACTGAATTATTTAGGAATCTCCGAAGACCGACAGGTTTATTCTCTGGGCCAAAGATGAGTTTCTCCAATCGTGGGATCCCGAAACCTTAAGATTCCAGACTATAGATCATCTTCTTTGGCTTGTGATCTGAAAGTTACTCAACACGCCACCTCCAAACTCATTGACAAGAAACCTGAGTTCGAACAATCATGACCTGCTAGCTCTTGTTACTCTCCTCCTAACTTCCCTGCTCTCCCTCTGTGATTCCAATATTCACGACGCCCACGCCTACCATCTTTTCAAACCGAATCTGACAGTGGAAAAAGTTTGTGGGGATTCCTTCACCGTACCCGGCTTTGTCGGAGGGACAATCAACTACGACTACGACGACATCGA
>JAJDBZ010000458.1 GCA_029261095.1 Candidatus Omnitrophota bacterium
CATAATCTTCGCTCAATAGGGGATTGACCCCTCCCTCGCCTTTCAGTTCGTAACTCCGCTCAAAAATCTCGTTCCATCCGATCGCCCCGATGGAAAAATAGGTGACCGCCGCTATCGCAGCGGAGAGGACGACGAACTGGATATAGTCGGTGAGTACGACAGAGACCATTCCTCCCAAACTGGTGTAGATTAATACAAGAACTAACATGCCCGTCATCACAACATTTAGCATGACCGGATCGGTCAATCCGGTGAGGGAAGTCACAAAGATCGCTCCCGCCTTCAAGAACAGTCCCATGTTCAACACACCCGCTGTGACCAGGATGACGGCCCCTAGAATCTGAACTTTCTTTCCGAAACGCTTCTCATAGAATTCCGGGATAGTCATGACCCCTAACTTCCGCAGTGGAAGCACAATCATCCCGCTGATGCCGATTCCGAACAGGCAGATTCCTTCGATCAATCCGATATGAAGAGAGGAGAGCCCATGTTCGAATCCGAGTTGAGAGGAGTACATCACGGTGACCAGCCCCAATTCAGTGCCAGTCATCGTGGCGAAAGAAAGAAATCCGCCGAGGCTCCGTCCTGCCACGATAAAATCTTGAATTCTGTGGACAAACTTATTGGCGAAAGCCCCGATGAGGAGAGATCCTGCGAGATACAGAATGACGATGGCCCAATCGAGCCCGGTAAAGTTTGTGCCGAGGCCTTCCATGATGAGGACAGACTTTACAGGTTATTGCGATGGGAAGGAAAGGGGGAGGATCGTTCTCAGATGAAAAAGGTAGAGCATGTTATTTCCCCGATCTCGACCTGGCACGGTGGGATTATCCGGGGCCCCTATTCTTTTACGGCCCGGCCTATCTTGCGACCGGTTTCAATCATCCATTTTGAAGCGTCCCGAATTCGTTCCTCGATGGGGATTTCGGGTGGGGCGATTTCCAGTACCTCGTTGAATCCGAAATCTCTTAAGAATTCTCCTTCCTTTTCGAGGAGTCGACCGCAAACTCCGAAACAGCGTTTGTTCCCTTTCTTGGCAAGTTCTGCGACTCGACCTGGAATCTTTCCCTGTAAGCTTGTTCGGTCGATGGCTCCCTCTCCAGTGATGATGAGGTCCGTGCCCCGCACCTTCTCTTCCAGGTGGGTCATATCAAAAAGGACATCGGTCCCTGAAACTAGATCTGCATTCAAATAGGCCATCGCTCCACCTCCCATGCCGCCTGCCGCACCGGAACCTGGGAGAGTCGCGACATCCTTTCCAAGATCTCGCTTCCAAAGATCTGAAAGATGCCTAAGGTTTTGATCGAGTTGCCGGATTTGTTCAGGAGTTGCCCCCTTCTGAGGGCCATAGACATAAGAGGCCCCATTTTCTCCACAAAGAGGGTTGGTGACATCACATAGGACAGTCACCTTCGCGGGTTGCCAAGGGTTCGGCGGGAGAATGCGAACGATCTGGTCTAGAGTGCCGCCACAAGGGAGTCCCGACTCGTCATCCTCGTCTTGGTGTTCGAAACCCAATGCGGCTCCCATTCCAGCTCCACCATCATTGGTCGCGCTACCGCCGATGCCGAGAAAAACATGTTCGACTCCTGAATCGAACGCTTGACGAATCAACTCACCTGTACCAAAAGAGCTGGTAGTCATGGGGTTACGCTCAGAGTCTTTCAATAAAGCCAGCCCACTCGCACGCGCCATCTCGATGACCGCCAGACGCCCCTCCTTGTCGAATCCCACCGGGCAATGAACCGGACGGCCCTGTGGTCCTTGGACAGTAATCTCTTCGGTATACCCGTCCCAAAGATTAACCAAGACTTCGAGGGTGCCATCACCTCCATCGGCGAGAGGGACACAATCAATTTTCACTTTCGCTGCAACGCTATGGATCCCATCGGTCAATCGATCACAGACATCGACTGCGGAAAGACTACCCTTGAAAGCGTTCGGTGCGATGAGAATCTTCATATGGTTCATTGTATCTCAGTAAATTTGGAGGAGTGTCTTTTCCTTCCCGGTGAGTGCGGGGAAAGCCCCCATGTCGGATCCCTCCAAGCCAGTGCCAGCGGAAGGCGAGTCCGGCTTGAGTCTGTAGTCTCCCTGCAACGGGTTGAGAAAGAGCGGGTCTTTGGAAATGTTGCCATCTCTCCCCAGTTCTTGAGATTCCGGTGGACCGGAGTTACTGAAGGTGATGAACGAAGTTGAATTCCCTTGATTCACCGTAGTTTGGTTGTCCCATAGAATCGAGTTATCAAGTTCTAAACTGGATTCCTGAAGGGAGACAGCTGTTTCACAACCGAGAATCGTATTTTGTGTCCCGTTGATCGACGAATCAATCAGTCCCGTGATACCAGTTTGAAAACGATCGATTAGCGTGGTTTCGATCATGACTTCTGACCCGGGTTCGAGATGGATCGCTGTTCCCGATCCCTCAGAGAATCGGCAGCCTGAAATTAACGGGATGGCTATGGGTGGAAATGCTCCCGGCTGAGGAAAACCTTGCCAACCGATGGAATGTCCTGTTGAACTCGCGGTATTGAGGGGGGAATCGGGGGACAGTCGAAAATCGTTTCTGGTCTTATCAACAAACCTCGGGACAGTGTTGAGGTTTCCTGTTCCTGGAACCCCAGCCAATGGCGAATCGATATCTGAATGATTGACCTCCAAATTGACCCCGAAGTGGAACAGTGAGGTCACATTATCCCAGATTATGCTGTTCTCGATTCGCGCGGTCATGTTCTCCACTCGGGCACCGTAGGCGGTTTCATTAACAATAGTGCAATGATCGGTCATCAGATTGTCTTGGCCCGGCAACTCGCGAAAAAACAGGCCATACCGCCCTCCGAAAATAAGGCAGTTTTCGATAGTTCCACTTGACCGGAAATAGGTGATGTTCTTGTCTCGTGCACCATAGATGAGAGAATTACGGATGGATGCCGAACTCTCGAACGCATCCAAGTTGTCATCGAACGAACCGGTGACAATACAACCATCAATCGTGTGACTTTCTTTCGGTCGCCATAGATACATCCCGTCCTGATCGTCATCAGGATCGTCGCTCCCATCGTTCAATTGAATGACATACGAATTGCGAATCTGGATCTCGTCACCATGCATCTCAAGTCCATAATCGAGACGGACAAACAGGCAACCGTTGATTTCATACCGGCCACCATAGTGGGTAAAGATTCCTTTCCCCACAGCATCTGAAAATAGACAACCTTCGATTCGGCCGCCTTGAGGAAAGGTTTCATCCACCAGGGGCCTAAAACGAAGCATCGGACCATCGAATGTGTGTTCTTCTCCTGTTTCCTTGGGGCCATCCGCACCCCCTGAGAAGTAAGCATGATGGATTTCGAACGTCTTATCGATGTTTCGAAGTCTCAATTGCTTCCATGGACCTTCCGGGTCCGTGGGAAAAAAATAGACCGGATTCTCTTGTGTCCCACGAATTTCAATGTCGCCCAGTACATCGATTTCCACACCTGGATCCATCATTAAGAGTGTTCCAGCCTCAATGATTAACCGCGTTCCCTGCGGCACGACCACTCTTCCTGCCACATGGTAAACCCCCCCTTCGGGGTTCCAGGTCTGGTCGCCTGGGGGAAGTCCTCCAAAGACAAGTGTCGAGTGACCCTCTAGGGGAAAAGAGTCAAATTGATGAACCGATGAAACACCCGCGACCGATATTTCAATTTCAATAACCCCCACTTCCGACAATGAGGTTGTCAGACACGCAATGCCGTTGGTGAATTCAAGGTTATCGACAGTGAGCGGGACCATAATGCCGGATCCCAAATGTTTAGCGGTAACACTTCCGGTCGCATCCCAAAGAGGCCAGTAAAGGTTTCCTTCAGAATCCAAAACTTCAACCCACAGTGTCGTGGTTTTTCCCGCCACCATTCGGTTGGGTCCTCGGATACGAAGGCTTGCGGGAGGCCCGTAGTCCATTCCGGAGCGGTTCAGTGAAACCGCCTTTTCCGAAATACCAAGGAATCGACAACCCTCGATTCGGGGAGAGGAGCGAATCGATTCAATGGCAACATTCGCGTCGGAGAATGTAGTTTGAACGATTTCCGGAGCCTTTGCGTCGTTTAGTAGTAGCATCCGGTTTGCTTCTGCAATCTTGCAGTTCTTGACTTGGCAATCACCCCGGTTGAGGACTTGGATCTCAACCCCTCGGATTTCACAATGCACAAGGCCCAGCAATGAATGGGGACCATCAGCCTCGATGAAACCCGGATTGGTCGGCGAAGTGTCACTCAGGATTCGAACGGACCGTCCCGCTGTCCCGATTGCCGAAAAACGTCCCTCAACTTCCATGCGTGAACCTGTGGTAAATTGAATGTGGGTGTTGGCCAGGACCGTAATTTGTACGTGATTGGCGATACGAACCCTTCCCACGATTTGGACCGGATTCATGTTTTCGGTCCATGTTGCAGATTGGGTCAGAGTTCCAGAGACCGTTACGCCAGACACTGGCTGAGACTGAATCAAACAAACGAGGATCAGTATTGGAAACCGAAGGTACGAGAGGAACCTTAACTTCATTCAATCTGCCTCATAACAAACTCGAAAAGCGGTTCGGGCTTGAGCTGAACCTCGGTCCCCGAGAAAGTTTTTAGAATCCCAACTGAACCGAGTTTCGAGGGGTCATTCGATTCGAGTCTAAAATGTTCAGTATGTTCCCTGAATGCGGTGTCCCGCAAACGGACGAACCGGATCAATTGAATGACATTCTTTTCCCATATCTCCGGAGAGGACCCCCACCGATCGGTTTCAAATGAAATCTCTTCTCTCAGTTCTTCGGCAAGATCTTCAATTAACGACTCAACATAAGAAGGATTAAGGACAGTTTCCAGGAGTTCGGTTGCCCTTCGAACGAAGCGTATTCGGAAATGGGAATTGGCCAAGAGCGATCGGAAGTGAAGAGTCGACCAATCGACAAAGAGCCTATGGTTCCCAGACACATGGTCATACATATCATAATCGGCAAATACGACATAAGGACTCCCAAGGACTACGTCGCTGTCCCATGGAATCCAATACCATTTCCCTTCTTTGATTCGAGGCCGGAGTTGGTAATGGTTGTTGTGTGGCCAATCGACATTCCCAGCCCACATCTCAATGATGTGGTTATCAATCAAACTTTCCAGATCGATCTTTTCGGCGACTGTTTCATAATTTTCTTCGATGTTGAGTGGCCGAGTCATCAAGAACTCGTTTAATTCTTCCCATTCTTCAATATCGCCCACTTTTGCCTCAACACCGTGGTCATGTTTGAGAAGGTCGAATTCGTCATATCCGAAATGATCTCTTACAAAATATTTGTCAATCCGCTCTTTGATCCAATAGATCCCCCAACTTTTTCCGTTTAGATAGAGACGTGCCGGTCTCTGGCCGATACTCCTGACTCCTGCTTCTCGAAAGAGTTCGTTCATCAACGCATCTCTTACGAGAGACCAGACATCGGCATGAATGGGGCGCGTATCGACGATTGTGTCATTGGAACCGGCGCTCAAGACTAGACGTTTGAAGGATGCGACAGGACTTTTGTGGAACAATGGGAAGTTGAGTTCGGGTTCTCCGTATCGAGAAGAGAAATAGATCCGGAAGGAGTTTTTGTTAAAAGTCCTGCTTATACCTCCATGGATACGGACTCCGCAATTAACTCCAAATTCCCGACTTGCCTCGTTAAGGTATTCGAGTGAGGCATTCCTCTCCCATAAATCTCCCCTCTCTTTGGTATGAGTCAGCAATCCATACGAGGCATCGTTGAGATCTTCTGGAGCCACCACCAACGAAAGGGAAGGGAGTTTGCCGTAAGGCTCGATGAAGTAGGAATGTGTGACAATCGGCCCCTCCATCGACTCGCCTCGGAACGTCCGCGCCCGAATGATGGTTGTTGTGGCAATCGTAATCGCTCCAGAATACTTGATGGAACTTCGAGTTGGGGTTGAACAATCGATGGTATAATAAATTTCAAACCGGGAGTCTGCTGTGGTGATCTCCAGGCCAATCGGCTTTGGATGGAAACCACCAGGGATGGAAAATCTCAGCGGTGCGATTGAGGATACTACCGAATTGGGCTCTCCCGGAGTCTTCGTATCGAAAAAAATCCAGTCCCCGACTTCGGGCCGACGACCATAGGATCTGTCTTCGAACTGTTTATCGAAATCGACACGGTCCACCACGCTCCCCTCGGGATCGGAGAGCACAATGGCTTCGCCACTTTTACTCAAACCGAAATTGGTGTGCATCTCCTCTCCGGTTCGGTTCTTGTCGGAAGCCCAAACGATCAGGAATCCTTTCGCTGGAATCGATACTTCAGGAAAAACCCATTTGGTGGGTTCTTTGGGATCGTCAGACAGGGAATACCCCGTCAATACTGCGGTTTCGTCTGAATCGTTGTAGAACTCAATCCAATCTGAGGTGTCTCCATCCTCGTCTCGGAGACCGCTTTCGTTCGAAGCCGAGAACTCATTGATGTATAGAGTTGCCTCTCCGCAAGGAAGAATCGCGAGAAAAAACACACAGACGAGGAGAGATCCATTCATTCGCATTTAGGGAACTTTACACGACTATCCGGAGAAATCATCGGAGAAGCAGAAAACTCCGTTGGCCAAGCGATTGCTGATATGCGCCAATGTCCAGTTCGTTCTCGGCCTCTCTTAACATTGGAGAATTAGCCCGCAATCGATAGTCGCCATTGTCGGGGTCGGCAAAGAGTGGATTTGTCGACAGTATCTGTTGTCCGTTTGGAGTAGACTGCCCAAAATTTGAGTGAGTGATGGTCACGTTACTTCCATCATCTCCTATCAGATCGCTCTCATTAGACCAGAACAACGTATTTCGAATATATCCCGACGGAGAGGCCGATGGGATGGATTCACCATTGAGGTCGATCCCGATACCGTTCTCGGTCACTGTGCAATGGTTAACCCGGGCAAGAGTTTTCGTAGTCAATGATATCCCTTCGACACAATCATAGAGGACGTTCCGCAATAGGAGGGGCGAATCCTTCCCTCGAACACGGATTCCCGCACCCTCTTGGAACCCGCTGATTTCATTCTGGACCACTAAACAGTCACTCCCTTCAAGGTCGATTCCGTCACGGTTTCCACCTTCGAGGCGGTTTTCACGGATAACCGAAGGAGTTCTACCTCTTCCGATAACCTGGATGGTATCGTAACCATTCTGAGTTTCTCCAAACGTGCAGCCTTGGACAACACAATCGGAATTAACGGCAAATACTCCAAGTTCGCAGTCCTGAATGGAAGAACTCCTAAGTTCCAGTGTCCCACCATTGTTGACATTAAAACATCGAATGCAGTCATAGAAGCGGCAGTCCGTGACCCTGACTCCCCCACCGTTAAGAGTCACCGCCATGGGAACAGGCGTTCCCTTGATCTCGGTGGATGAAGCACGATAAAACTCGCAATTCTCAAAGCGGTTTGATTTCGATTGTATTCCGAATCCACCCCATCTTCCGCATCCTTTTGAGCGAAATACGATGGGTGCACTTTTTTCGCCCACCGCTTCAATTTGTCCATGGACCAAGACACCGATTCCTTCATCGATCAGAATCTGACATCCCGGTTCGATGGTCAGAGTTGCTGTGGCAGGTATTGTCAGGTGCGAAGTGATTCGATAAGGCGAGGAGGCCGATCTCAGTAGGACATTACCAGTGATCTCTCCGCCAACCTGTTGGGAGTTCTGCGGATTATAAACTGAGAATTCGATGACTTCCGAAACTTGTCCAAACTCATTGATCGACTCGATTATTATTGGGTTCTCACCTGAGAAAAGGGGGATTGTCATCTCCCATGTTCCTTCCATCGGATCCCAAGATGCGGTCGCTTGATTGATGGTCACTGCTACTGTATGTGCCGCGTGTGATTGTCCGCGTAGGCGGAGGTCCTCCTGTTCCAATACAGGTCGGGGGCAAGTGTCAATTGATTCGATCTCCCCATCTGGGAACTCAACAGACAAGGAGCGTGGATACTGTTGTCTAAGAAAATTGGACCGTGCGTTCGAGATGAAAAGTATTCCGTCAAGCTCTTGATCGGTAAATATTCCGCGATAGGTATCGACGAGACGTTCCATCTCTGTGGGGAAAAAAGGGCCTTCCAGTGCCTCCTCGATCCCAAGGTAGTAATACCTGACGAAATCCGAGTTCTGAACAAGTCGCTGGATTGCTCTGATTCGTTGGCGGAAGAGTCGTTCTCCCGTGTTTGCGAACGTGCCATCAAGGTCCCACGGTAGAATGATGAAACGACCATCTTCTTCACGTCGGTAAAGAAAATAATCGTCACCGCTATTCAATTGTATGCCATTCTCAGAATTTGCAAGGACTGAATTCATGGCGAAGAATCGCTGCCATTGTCGGACATCTAGATGGTTCTGGATGTCTTCGGTGAAATCCCTTTCCGAAGGAATCGAGAAAGATTGGGTTAGATTGATGATATCGGAGTAATCGCCGGGAACTCGATTGTTCTTTTTTTCATAAACCTGGGAATACCGAGAAGGATCGGGTCCCAGGTATTCGAGGCTCGCATCCTCGACCCCCCGATAGAGGTTTCCGTTGTGGTCATCCCCAAAGTTTACCTTCAGAAAAGGAGTGTCGATGCTTTCGATATGATAGTAGTTCGCGTAGAATTCGTTGTTCAATAGCAGATGAAAAAGTTGTCGTCTAGGATTTGACAGTCCCATCGCTGCAAAGAGATCCCATGAGATGGACTGATGGAGAGTGCCGTTCCCATTGAAGTTCAATTCCCTCAGGTTTCGGAAAACTGTGTTCGGGCCCATCTCGATTCGAAAGGATTCTCTTGGACCTAACACACGGGAAGAACTTCCCCGGTATCGGATTCCTTGTTGATAATAGACCTCACCCTCCGCCAACAGTGTGCAATTGAGAAGATCGTTATCAAACACATTTCGCGTGCGAAGGGTATCGAGATCCTGTGGAGTCATGACTATTCGGAATCTCGACAGATTGTCCGGGTGGTCTGCTGAATCGATTTGGATTAGAGCGTTGTCGCTCGGTGCAGACTCTGGAATCAAAGTGGTCTGGTTTGAGGAGTCGCGAGCTTGGACGTAAAACTCAATGACAGCATGATCTGGCTGAATCGGGATGAGCCCACCGAATGTTCCGTCTCCAGGTAAACCGTCAGAGTGATTCCCATCGTCGAACAGGTTGACCTCTTGAAAATTCGACGTTTGATTTACAGGGCCAGGGATGGTCGGACGCTTCGAGATCTTCGACTCGGTGGTGGATGGTGCAATTCTCCAATAGGCGCGCACGGATTGAATGGGCCCATTATCCGAAACCCCTAGGGTAATCCTGATTGGGTCAGTCGGTTTTGGTTCCAGGGGTGAATGACGCACATTCGAGAGTATGGGAGGTGGGTTAGGAGTGAATGCAGAGTTTGCGCCACCTGGAGTCGGGGAACCGATGCTAGATTGCCAACTGCCTGCTTGTGAGTTATTCAATTCT
>JAJDBZ010000459.1 GCA_029261095.1 Candidatus Omnitrophota bacterium
GAGGTGGTCTCCTTCCTCGGCATTCAAACTGCTCATGCAAGTCATCTCGATCGAGGCATCAATCAACTCAGAGAGACTCTAGGCTCCCTAGGGAACACCGAAATTTGTATTCTTCTCGGTCAATCCGCCGACCTCCTACGCGTCGCACAAGGCCAACCCATCGACCTCATTCTTGCCGTCGATAATCTACATTATCAACTCCGAATACCTGGTTGGGGCACCCCGCGCAGAGACACCAAAGTCCCCTACAGTTGGGGGCCGGGATGGGTGAGAGAGGGTCTTCTTTCCCTCTACCTCAATCCCGGTCTCGGGACTCGCTGGCTCCCTTTTCGATTCTTCTATCGTCCGGAAATAACCCTCATCGAATTGACGCGGTCACTTTAGCCCCGGATTCCTCTCTCCTGATGACGATGTGATTTTCAGCAACAGATCTCTCTCCATAAATCCTTCGTAGATTCGTTCCGCCATCAATCGATGTCCTTCCTCGTTGGGGTGGAATCCATCTTCCGAGAGAAGTTCTTCACCTTCGTCCTGATCTTGGAGGACATCGATTAACAACACTCCCTCTTCCTCCGAGATCACTCTAAAAGTCTCACGTATCTTTTCGTTAGACCGAAGATAGGAAACCATGACGTATTCGCCGCCCTCTCGGTGGACCGCTTCGATGATATCGGATGTGTTCCGACTGAGCTGATCTAGGAAGAAGGGATTGTCGACCCAATTCCCATCTTCGTCCTTCTGTTCTCTATCAAAAAATGTCCAGGCGCCATGGTCTTCGAGTTTGGGAGCGTGAATCGCATAATCACGAACCACGCAGGCCAATCGATATGTCCGAAGATGGGCCACCCATTCGGGAACATTCATCCCAAATGCCACTCGCGACGAAAGATCGTTAAGCGCCTCGTTCATGTCGTTGATTCCGAATAGCGCCAACACGATGTGGGGTTGGTGTTTGTCCATCTGGAAACGAATATTCCTCAGGATACTCGTACTCGTCTGACCGGGGATTCCCGTATTGATAACGCGAAAAGTCCCATCGAGATTGTCCTTGAGCAGGCGCTCCAACACTTTGGGATAGGCGCTTTCGGATGGAACTCCTTGTCCGAAAGTGGTCGATTCTCCAACAGCCAAGATTCGGATCTCGTCCCTTTTGACATCAACCCCCTGCTGAGAGAGAGTGCGTGGGAGGAGCCAGATGAAACCCGCGACTCTTAGCGTTCCCTCCAACAGCACGAAGAGAAAAAGCAAGTACCCGAGTTCGATGGCAATCCGACGACTCCAGCGGCGGAATCGGGGTAAACTTTCGATCGGTTCAGTTTTTTCGGTTTTCATGATTTCCTGGCACTTTAGTCGACCCACATCTGTCTCAACAAGATTTCATCTGATCACCAGGAATAATTGACTCAACCTGGCCTCAAACCACCCTCCCAAAGTCACACCCCCTCCCCTATACTCCGGTCGTTGACCCTTCGTACTTATAGAGAGGAGAGTTTCCGACATGTTGGAGGACTTAGCCAAACGGCATGAATTAGTCTCCGACCTCTTCAAGGTTCCAAAATCGCGAGAGGAATGGGAGCAATACCAACTGACCGAGGATCAGGTGGAATTCTACCACGAGAACGGATACCTCGCCGGGATCAAGATTCTCGAGGACGATCAGATCGAAGCGCTTCGAACCGAACTTTCGCTATTGGTAGACCCCGATCATCCCGGGAACTCTCTCTTTTATGAATACAATTCCAATGAATCGGCCGATCCCAGCAGGATCCTTTTTCACGCACTCGGACATTGGCGAATCACACCCGGATTCCATGACATCCTCTGGAGTCCGGCTTATACCATGGCCGCCTACCAACTGTTGGGAGGACCGGTTAGGTTCTGGCACGACCAGATTTTTTACAAACCCGCCAAGGACGGTGGAGTCGTCGCTTGGCACCAGGATTATTCTTACTGGACCCGGACCATTCCATTGAATCATCTCACCTGTTGGATCGGCCTCGACGAGTCGACACTCGAAAATGGGTGCGTTCATTATATCCCCGGCAGCCATAAGTGGGACCTTCTTCCTATTACCGGCCTTGCTGGAGATATGGATGCCATAAAGGAAGCCCTTACCAAGGATCAATTCGAAAAACTCCTAAACCCCTTTCCAGTGGAACTTGAAAAAGGGTATGCCTCTTTCCATCACGGGTTAACCATTCATGGGTCATTCGAAAACAGTTCACCACGGCCAAGAAGGGCCGCGGTCATCAACGCGTTCATCGATGGTACCAGATCGGACAATGCGGAACCTATGTTGGAAGGAACCGACGCGATTCCGGTCGGAAAGGGGATGGGCGGTACATTTTATCCTCTTCTCAAGGAAAATCTGTACTGATTGACCAAAAAATCTAAAAAAATCCCTTCCGTTTCCACCTGTAGTTTGTTAGGATTCCTGTAATTCCGATTAGGTGGGAAACTCCAATGAATCAATCCTCAGGCTCGGTTCAAGGCAATGTGCGTGGCGAGCACTATGCCAAGAAAATCTTTGAACTCCCCAAATTCATCACTGCGATCCTTTATCCTGCACTCGACAAGTATCTCGACAAGGCCTTCCCAGAGTTCGCCTTTAAGAAAAGTCCAAACGGTCACTGGATGGCGACCGACACCCCTGTTCATTTCCGGGACTATGGTCACCGCAACAACCGCTTAATTGGGTCCGGTTGGGGCTTTCGTTCTCTAGGGACTGGAAGACCGCCCATGCTTTGGCTCAGTTATGTGAACCGTCGCAACTTTCCGCCCGAGAACGAATTCTTTGCAGCGACGAAGAAACTTGGAGAGCGAATCCGAATCACCTGGGATTGGGCTGCCTCACGCGAAGAGATTGAACAAGCGATCCTTCAGGAGAAACGCGACCACGTGCTGGAGGCACTCTTCTCATTCGCCCAAGGATCTCTCCAGGATGAACCAGGAAGATACGCACGTGGATTCCTTGCCCGACAAATCGGGTTTCCCCTCGACAAACTTGCTGAAATGGATATTGGCTTCTACCCCTCGGTTAATGAAGTCCAAAACGCCCTTGCTGAAGCACAGTTCAACAGTGAGTACGATCAAAACCACGCGGAGGTTTTGGGTTTCTATCACCCCAAGTGGGAGGGACGGATTATTGGACCCGTTTGGGATGTCTCCGGAACGAGAGTGGTCAATCTGTGGGGGAGGTACCCGGGTGAAACTCCTGTCGGAGAGAGCGAATATGTGAGTCTAAACCGTCCGGACCCAAGTCAACCCTTCGGGGGAAAAGAGTTTCCCATCGGAATTAATCATGCGGCCCATCTAAAGAGAAAGAATCTTCTCTTGATCGAGAACCCTGTTCATGCGCTGATGGTCCGATCAATGGGGGTGGACGACCCGTTCCCGCTATCCGCTGGAGGAAAACTCACCCGTGAACAAGCTCAAACCCTTCAAAAGTACCTCCAGCGAAGTGGAAATCTAATCCTCAACTTCGATTACGATCCCAACCTTACCGACATTCACACCATCACCAACGAAGCGATCGAATCCTTATCAGGAAACACCTATCCCCTCTATGTGGTCGATCCTGTCGAGATGGCGGGAAAGGGACACTACCCCAGGAAAGTAGATCCCGCTTCATACATCCGGACAAAAGGGGTTCAGAACTATCGCGTTCTCCTTTCCAAGCGGACAGATGTCCATCACTACCGTGGCCATGCCAAAGTGGTTGAGTACGCTTCCGACGATTCTCAGCATACGGATACAGGGAAAGAAGTCATCGACACCATCGAGGGACTCGTGGATTCCTTGGAAGGTCGGCAAAGGTCTCCCGAACTGGATGAACTTTTTAACAACATCGTTATGGATTCCCCTGTTGAGGTTCCCTTGGAGGATGAGGACGAAGGAGGGGTCGAAGTTCCTCCGAGGTCTTCGCTTCATATTGATCGTTCTCCATTGGATAGCCCTTCCCCTTCCGATGACCCCATGAAAAAAATCATGGACCACGCAAAGTCGATCATGGAACATGAGGGATTGGAGCGAGCCACCGAATACCTGCAAAACCAACTCAAGAAAGACCCTCCGTCCATGTCATTGGAAGCGGCAGCACACGCTCCCTCACCCACCGGTTCTGAGGGAGACGCAGAGCAGATTTCATCTGAAATCGCTCATCCCAAGGCTGAATATTTGGCGGAAAGTCTGCGTGGCGGATTGGAGAAAATCGCAAGCGAAGTGGAATCTGGACAGATGGCAATTGCCCCCGCGCTTGAGATCATTCTCAGGTGTCAGACGGGCATTCAGAGGCTTCTTCAAGCCATCCAAAGGAAAAGTTCCGATTAAACGGTTAAACAACTAACCTTCGCCACTTTGGCCAAAATTAATTGTTGAATTCTCGAGCAAGTCGATGTAGACTCCCATAAAAATGTGTCGATTTGTCGACAGGTTTTTTAAGCCGGGATTCTAAAGGGCTTTAGTGCCGTACTCATCTTTCTGATCCTAGTAGTAATCTTAATGAGAGACCCTTTGGCCGGCGATTAGTGGATTCAAATCATGTAGGAGGAATGGCCAATGGACAGATTATTTTTTCAAAAACTAAACAAGATGGAAACTTCGGAAGGCCTGCCAGCCTGGTCAGGTCAAAAAGGATTTACTCTCATCGAGCTGCTAATTGTTATCGCAATCATTCTTATTCTCATCGCGATCGCGCTCCCGAATTTCCTGGAAGCTCAGATTCGAGCGAGGGTGACCAAGTCCAAAGCGGAAATCAGAACGATCGGCATCGCGATGGAATCCTATTACCTGGATTGGAATGTATACCCCTGGGAATCGGAAGATAACTGCGCGTCGCCGGGGCTACAACGTTCTCGTTGCGGTCTGGCTTGGCTGACCAATCCCATTGCATATATCACATCCATTCCGCCCGACACATTCCCAAATCCGAACAACGAAGAGGAATCGTGGATGGAAACAGGTGTCGTTACCGCATCCCGTCCGAACCCGATTGACCGTGCGGCCGCGACATGGGCCCTGTTTACTCGAGGTCCCGATGGAATTGATTCCGAACTTACCTCAGCCGATCCCGAAATCGTATACCGAGAAGCTGGTGGAGACGGAAGCGCCGATAATTACTCACCCACCAATGGCACCAAGAGCAGAGGGGATATTTTCCTCTTCGGTGGCGATGGGTATTTTATCGGCACTATCTGTTCACCACCCTTAGCCACGAAATCGAACTGTCAGACAATCGATCCATTGGTTGTAGACGGGTTGCCTTATGTTCATAGACTCCCACCCGATTCGCTCTAATTTTGAGTGAGGAGTATCGAATTAAGGGTATCCGGTCCTTAGACCGGATACCCCTTTAATCACTATTCTGAAAGGAACCAGCCCATGAAAACCAGAGATTGTACATACACCAAGAATTGGCAAAACGGATTCACTCTCATTGAACTCCTGATCGTCATCGCCATCATTCTCATTCTCATCGCCATCGCTCTCCCGAATTTTCTCGAAGCCCAGATTCGGGCCAGAGTCACAAAATCCAAAGCGGAAATCAGAACCATTGGCATCGCGATGGAATCCTATTATTTGGATTGGAATGTTTACCCCTGGGAATCGGAAGACAACTGCGCATCGCCCGGGCTACAACGTTCGCGTTGCGGTCTGGCTTGGCTGACCAATCCCATAGCGTATATCACTTCAATTCCACCCGACACATTCCCAAATCCGAACAACGAAGAGGAATCGTGGATGGAAACGGGTGTTCTGACGGCCTCTCGGCCCAACCCAGTGGATCGAGCATCTGCCACTTGGGCTTTATGGACTCGAGGCCCCGATGGATTGGACAGCGAACTGGATTCGGACAACGCGGGCGGTGGGACGGTTCATAAAGAGAAAGCCGACGGAAGCAACGATAACTACTCGCCCACGAATGGGACTAAGAGCGTAGGAGACATTTTCTTATTCGGTGGCGATGGGTATTTTATCGGTACGGTGTGTATCCCTCCGATAGCCACCAAAGCATTTTGTCAAGCGATCGATCCCTTGATTGTGGATGGTCTGCCCTATGTCCACAGGCTTCCACCCGACTCACTATAGGTCTTCAACATCGTTTCTTTCAAAGAAGCCGGATCAATTTACTTGATCCGGCTTTCTTTTTGACTCTCGATGTCATCGCAAGAAAAGATTCCCGGCGATGTTCAACGGGAACCCTTTTCTGAGATCAGGGTCCTAAGGGTTAATAGCAACCGCCGGAATAACCGCGGTGTCCATAGTACCGTGGCGAACTACGGTAGTAAGACGAAGAACCATAGGAGTGATGATAATGACGCGGGGGACTGTAGGAGTGCCGGTATCCGTGATAGCCACCATACCCGTTTCCTCGATGTCGATGCCCCTGGTTGTAATAGAATCCCGCACCACCTTGACCGTATGAAATTCCCCAATTTCCGCGAGCTTCCGCCCCGGTTGGGTGAAAACTGGCTCCGGCTAGGAGAATGGCCCCTAATGCCAGGTTCCTCAGGGTTGAACGGTTCATTTTCGAACTCCCTTCTATTTTGATAGGATTGGACCGTTTTTACGGTCTACTTCCTCAACGACCCAACCCTTCATTTTTGCCTCTCTTTTTAGATCGAATCCGATGGTAGCAAGGTGTTGGCGAATCCGCTAAAATCGCCTTTTCCAATTCTTTAAGATGCGATTTTCAAGGAGGTTGAAAATGGTAAAAATACAGGAAACTGGCCGTCGCGATTTTATGAAGACGATGCTTAAGGCTGGTTCTGCGCCCCTGATCGTGTCCGCTGCGACTCTTGGGCGGGGGAACGCAGTGGCCGCTAATGATCGGGTTGGCCTCGGCTTCATCGCTTTTGGCAGTCGTGCCGGACAGCTCTACCGGGATTTCAAGGGGCACCCCGAGTCTCAGTTCATCGCGGCATCCGATGTGGACGCGGCGAGACGCTGGAATTTTGTAAAAGAGGTGGGTGAAGGAACCCCGACTTTCAACGATTACAGGAAACTACTTGAACGGAGTGATATCGATGCGGTCGTCATCGCCACCACCGACCATTGGCATGCGGCGGCGATCATCGATTCCGCCCAAGCCGGTAAAGATATTTATTGCGAGAAACCACTAACTCTCACAATCGACGAGGGAATTCAATGTGTGAAGGCGGTCCAGAATTCGGGTCGAGTTTTCCAAACCGGGAGTCAGCAGAGATCCGATTGGAAGTTCCGACATGCCTGTGAGTTGGTCAGGAATGGCTACATTGGAGATCTGAAACAAATCGACACCTACATCGGGGCGGGACCCACTGGTGGGA
>JAJDBZ010000460.1 GCA_029261095.1 Candidatus Omnitrophota bacterium
ATGACCCAACCCGCAGCACCCATCGCGCAACCTCAATACACAGCACCCCAACCGATGCAGCCCCAAGCGCCGACCTATCAATCGCAGCCGAATGTTTATTCTTCGGCGCCACCCGTTTCCAATGTTCCCCCGACTTGGCAACAGCAACTTCCCTATCAGCCGCCGGCACCCCAGTTTCAGAACCCGACCGGTCCTTACACCAACCAGGGGTTCCAACCGCAACCGGTACCTGTCGTCCGGTCCGCGCCTCCAGGAAAGAAGAGAGTCACCGACAACAGTGGACTGGTTTATTATGTCGACCAGGACACAATTATCGGGTCTGGAATGAGGGAAATCACTGACGAGGAAATGAATCAACCCCCGGCATTTATGATGCAACAGCAACAACAACAGCAGCCCCAGGGGGGTGGTAGTTTCTTCGGAAGATTCTTTGGCAGGTAATTCCCCGGTTTCTCGCTTTTCATCTGAAAGCGATTCTTTTAAAAAGTTCCTGGAAACCCCCGCCCTTAGGTGGGGGTTTTTCAATGGACTTCATTCGGAATCGGAAATCACCAAAGATACTATTTCCGGCTAGGAATCCTCAATCGAAAACCCAGATGGGATTTCCGCTCGATAAAGGTTCAATGAAGATCCGTCGCATGATCCATGAAGACATCGGACCCATCTCCACGCTTTGGCTGGAGATGATGCGGGAACATGAAAGGCGCGATCATCATTTCGCCCTCGCGACCGATCATCCCGAACAAAGTTTTTGTGAATATCTGGAAGGTATTCTACAGAAACAAGACGCGGTTGTTTATGTCGCGGAAGAGAGTGGAGGAGTTGTTGGGTATGTATTGGCTTTGATACTCGACAATCCTGAGATTTTCGAATTGCAAAAGTATGGATTCATCGGAGAGATGTCAGTAGCCCAACAAGTGCGGCGCCAGGGAACAGGGCGACTCCTTTGGGAGAGCGCAAAGAAGTGGTTTCGACGCAAGGGGATCACAGTGGTTCAACTGAATGTATCCCCCAAGAACGAAACTGGCATTCCTTTTTGGAGTTCACTCGGGTTCGGCGATTTCCTAGAAATTAAGTGGTGTGACCTGGAGAAGGAATAAGGAATCTTGAGTTCGATCATCGGTATAATCAAAAGTACACGACCCCACCAGTGGACCAAGAACGCTTTTGTGTTCGCGGCGGTGGTTTTCGCGCCAAAACTGTCGGACCCACAGGCGATTCTTCAGAGCATCTACGCTTTCATTCTTTTCAGCCTGGGAGCGGGCGCGGTATACCTTATCAACGATCTCCGCGACATCGAGAAAGATCGTGTTCACCCGAAGAAGAAAAATCGCCCGATCGCCAGCGGACAGGTTTCGACCGGCACCGCAACAATCGCCGCCATCGTTTTGATTGTGGTATCCCTCGGCGGATCTGCATGGATGGCTCCTGAGTTTGGCGGCATCATGCTCTTTTATCTGGTCCTCAATATTCTCTATAGCTTTTACCTGAAACATGAAGTCATTTTGGATGTGATCATTATCGCTGTGGGATACGTTCTTCGAGTGGAAGCGGGCGGAATTGTGATCGATGTCCCTGTTTCGAACTACCTTCGCCTCTGCACTTTCCTGCTGGCACTCTTACTCGCATTGGGAAAACGGAGACACGAATTGGTTTTGGTGGAAGACGCAGCCAACCACCGACGGATCCTCAAAGAATACAGCCCCGAACTCCTCGACCACATGATGGGCCTGACAACTGCTTCGATCCTGGTTTCCTATGCGCTCTATACTCAAGACCCGAGCGGCATTGGAGGTCGGAACCAGTTGATCTGGACTGTCCCATTTGTGATCTATGGGATCTTCCGCTACCTCTACTTGATTCATAAGAAGGAGATGGGAGGGGACCCCGCTGAAATCCTGTTCCAAGACTGGCGCATGAGCGCCAACATTGTGATCTGGCTACTCATCGCCATCGGACTCATCTATTTCTCGCCGGTCGGTTAAAGGGTGTCATCAGCACCGCCGATACTCCGGAGTGTAGATAAAAAAATGGCGCCCAGGGCGTGGGCGCCGAGCCACAGCAGAGGTGGTGGGTGAAATTGTGTGGGAAAGGGTCCGCCCTTGGACCCTGTCCGACCGATCCGATGGAGTGGTCGTGGCTTGCGCGACCGACTCAAACGGATATGTCAGGACGCGGTGTTAGTTCCTACCAAACAACCGCCCCATAAATCTTTTGACTTTGCCTTCCTTCTTTTCAGGAACCGTTGGCTGCATGGTTTCCTGAATGGACACTTGATTCCTTTGTTCCGTATAAGGTGGCTGAGGATTTGAAGCAGCGTCTCTGCGGGTCATGGGTTGCCGGACATGACGATTTAAGGAGAAGGTGGGTGAATCGTCCCATTCCATCCCCGATTGAGATTCGGTCAAAACTTCATCCCAGACACTGCTCTTTGCGGAGTCTTCGTTGTGATTCCAGTCGAGCCGATTCTGTTTGGGATTTCGGTATTCCGATTGGTAGCCCCAAATGTCCACTTGCTCCGCAGTGTCGACCTCGAGTGGAACTTCCCACGATTCGACCGTTGGCGGAGAAGTAGACCTTGGCGATCGATTCTCACTGACTGCAGGTTGACCAATGGCCGCCCATTCTTCGATCGACAAGTTCTTTTGGGATTGTTTGATGGGGGTTGCACGCGAAAACTTGTTGTTTTGAGCATAGCCCCATGGATCGGATTTCGGGATCACCCTGGATTGTGGTTCACTCGAGGGTGCAGGCTGTGTGGGAGGAGCCGCGGGTTTCTCAACAGGCTTCGTCGGTACCGAACGCAGGAGCGGAGGACGGTTCTCGCGTCGTTGAACCATCATTCCATGTGGAGCCAGGCCCTCTCTGAGTACATCGAGATAGGTCTTTCCTTTTCCATTCACTTGCACCTGTATCTCATGGTCTTCAAGATTGGAGACACCTGGATTGACTCCAGTCTGTTGCTGGATCTTTAGGATGAGATCTTTGAGACTTCCCTCGAACTGGCCCAACGAATCGGCTTTCGAGTTCAAAGCATCCATCGCCTCCTGCCCGACGAGAGGTCTCCCGTAACGTGAAGGACCCCCCTTCGCGGAACTTTTCTGGGGAACGGGTCTCGGAGTCGCGGGTTGAATGTCCGTAGAATCGACCTGAACCTTTTCGGGGTCTTCGGTCAATGTTTCTCCAGCGTTCGGCTCGGGCGCCAACTCGGGTTGGTACTCACCATTGCCATCCAGCTGATCGAGAAGTTCTTTCGCCGAGGGTCCGCCCGGTTCAGCGTTGTCTTCGAAAGTCATCTGATCGGCCGCAGGTTCCTCCTCTGCGCTATAGGCACTGAGAAAAATGTCCGTTTGATCCACAAACCTGCCATCGGAATTGATGAACCCCCAACGATCGCCCCGGTTGACCCATTGTGACCCGGCTGCGGGCGAATCCACAAAATTCGCTGTGTTGACTTTTCCGATGTCGAACTCATCGCTGCCGAGAACGGAGTAGGACTCTCCTCCTTCGTCGCGGAATTTATCCATTGGAGAATCGACATTGAGGATGTGTGGTGTTACGAAGAGAAGAAGTTTCCTTCGAGTATCCTGTGTGCTTAGAGTTGAGAAAAAATATCGAATGACTGGGACCTTGTTCAAGAATGGAGTTCCACCGCTGTTTTCGCTTTCCATTCTTTGAACCAACCCACCCACCGCCAGAGTTCGTCCATCTTTGATCATCGCGACCGTTTCAACATTGGTGGTGAGGACTCGTAGACCTTGGGTATCGCCCCCGATATCGACACGTCCGCCGAGAGAACTGTTCTCCATTCCAAGTTCCATTTCAACATACCCGGCCTCGCTGATATTGCGGACATAGATGATGAGTCGAACACCCACTTCGCGAACGCGCTGAGTCACGAAATCGCTTCCGACCCCTGTGAAACTTGTAGTAAACGACCGTACGCCAAAGGGTTCTTCCGAACCGACATTCAGGCGGGCCTCTTCTCGCATTTCCACAAGAACCCGAGGACTGGCAATGGTTTGGACATCGGAGTCCGATTCCATCGTTTGGAGTGCGGCCAAATAGTCGCCGGCCTCCAGGTGTTGATACTCGAAGGCTCCTGATCCCGAAACTTCCAGGAAGGTGTTTCCATCTTGAATGATGTTTATGTCATCAGATGAACTCCCTGTTAACTGTCGTGCTGAATCCTGCAATGAAAGAGTGGGATTCCAGTCAAAGTTGTAGTCGGCATTGACATCGAGAATTTCGGCTTCGAAAAAGACAAGCGGCCTGGGTTGATCGTATGCGCGTATCGCCTCCGCGATGCGGTCTAACCTTTCGGGTGTGTCTTGAATAATAATCTTTCCGGTGAACTCGTTAGGCGCGATGGTCGCCTCGGGACTTAAGAGTTCGAGATCTTCGAGAATCGCGATGACATCCTCAACTTCGTGAAAACTGATGTGAAAGACACGGATCTCTTTCCGGATATCCAAAGTCTCAATGAGAAGCTGAATCTCGTTCAGGTTTTCCAAGGTGGTTCGGACGATCAACTGGCTGTTTGCAATATCGACAGTGATCGCGGTCTCTTCGAGATCGGGTAATCTCTCGAGGATGATACTGGCCACTTCTTCAGCATCCGCATACAGAATCCGAAAGACATGACTCTGCTGGGGGATGTCGATCTGATTGATGAATGCCTCGATGCGCGCTACGGCTTCTTCGATATCGGAAACTCGAATGACCTTGAGATCGTCAATCGCCTGGATGGCGGCGTTGGGTAGGTTCGAAAGCAGAGGTGTTACCAGTTCTTCCACTTCAGAGGGTCGAGAAAAGTTTAATCGAAAATCTTTCTCGATCAGTTTGAGTTCTTCCTGAGGTCTTTCGGACCCCGGACGAATCAGTGTGTTCCCGTCTTGGTAGTCGATGAAGAGGTTATACTGAACTTCCAATTCGCCAAGGATCTGACGGATCGTTTTGTTCTTGAGGATGACATGGACCTTCGTTTGCGGGACAGTTCCGACAACGTTGATGTTGGTTTCGCCGAATGTCGCTAAGAGTTCCACAAGCTCGCGAAGATTGTCGCCAGCTACATTGAGATCTTCGACTAGGGTTTCGAGACCGGTTCCCTGTTCCCCGGCTTCTTGCGCGTTGCCGTGAACAGAAAATACAAAGAACAATAATACTACAAGAAATAAATGTTTTGATACAAACAGGGTGTGAGAGCCACCTGCCCTAATGGTGGCCCGGACGCCCCGCTTCTCCCCAGGAGCGGTGCGAATCGACATGTTTTTCTCCCTCCGACTGTGGCAACCGACCGAGGGCTCAATCCCGGTTTAGCTCCGGTTGCTCGTTAGTGTTATACACCCAATGATTTTCACAATACAACCCTAGTGGTGGGAATCTATGTGCACTTTCATGACAATTGGCCCTTTTGCTATCGACGGAATCATTTGAAATAACTCTGTTTACGATACCCAGGATAACAATCTAAGTGATCGGGTCAGTTTGGCCCTAATTATCGTTCTCATTACACGGTTTCAAGGTGTACAATCTTTCCAGATGTCTAGATCGTGGCAACATCCCCTTGGTGAAACTCATCTCCTCAGCGCCATTTCGAGAGTTTTTTTCCTTTCGGCGTTTCTTTGGTGTAGTCCATCTTCGGCTGGGATTCCCCTGATCGCCTCGGTAGAGGATTTTATCAGGTCGGCCTCAGCGGGAGATATCGCCAAACTTACTCTACTAAAAGTCGCTGGTGTGAATCCATCTGCGAGCGATGATCAGGGGCTAAACGCACTACTGGTCGCGGCTGAAAACGGACATCTGGAAATAGTCGATCAACTTTTGGATTGGGGAATCCGACCCGACCAATCGAGCCCGGGAGGTGTCACACCTCTTATGGTGGCCGCGACCGGAAATCACAGTCGGATCATCCGATCCTTGGTGAAGGCTGGTGCGAATCCCAACTTAGCCGAGATGGATGGATTGACCGCATTGATGTACGCGGGAGTGAGTGATTCGACTTCAGCCATCTCGGAACTTCTACTGGCAGACGCCGATGTCGATGCCACCGACAAGGCAGGGTTCTCGGGGCTTTGTTATGCGGTTGCCGAGGGGCACATCGACTGTGTGAAATTACTTCTGAACGCGGGAGCAGAAGCCGATGTGGTTACCCATACCGGATGGACCCCGCTGATGGATGCCGCCATTCAGGGGAACCTGGATGTGGTCTCGGCACTTTTAGACGCGGGTGCGGAGATCGACAGACCTAATGCACATGGGTGGACACCCCTCGCCTATGCGACTCTCGACAACCGTGTGGATGTGGTGCGGCTTTTGTGCCGAAAAGGGGCCGACATCAACCTAGCCAGTTTGCGGGGTTTGACCCCTTTGATGATCGCGTCGAAGAATGGATCCCTTGAATTGGTGAATTTATATATTTCAAATGGAGCGGAATTACGGGCTAAAACGCAGGTAGGAAAAACAGCGCTGGATATCGCGAAGGAGTATCAGCGATTGGATACGGTGTTGGTCTTGAAACAAGCCCTTTCCATGTCAGAAAAAACAAAAAAAATCGATTGACTTATCACGCTGCCTGTTTCACCATTGTGTTATCTGGACAATGAATTTTGGATAGTTTCAGGGCAGCGACCAAAACTCTCACCTCGGTACAAATACTCGAAGGGAAGGTTTGGTAGCGATGAAGTTTAGCAAACGAATTTCCGTCCTTCTTCTGTCTGGGCCACTTTTCACAGCCACGTGTGTGATGGCTCAGTCCTCCGTCCCTTTTCAAAACACGCTTGGTGCAAATCCGGGTCCACCCTTCGAGGATGGCGCACTCGCGGCCATTCCGATGGAGCTGCCCGACGGGAGCCTGTCCGGTGTTTGTGTGGTGGGTGTCAGTCCCGAATATGACTTCGATTATTACCTCCCCAATCCGAGGCGACTCGATCTTAAATTGGTGACTCGAGACCAGCGCCCGGAGACAACGGCTTGGCTCACCCCCCGCGATCTGGGAGCGACCGGGCCGCCAATATACACAGTAGCGGGAACGATCGGAAACGATTCTTGGGTCGAGTTTGTATCCTTGAATTCGGATAACCCCGAAGAGTTCGAACATCACCTATCGCCCATGGATAACCCCGTGGTGCAAATCGCCTCGGATCCTGAAGAGCCCGTTCTCTGGGTTCATCAAGATCTTTCCCAAAACCCACCTCGTTTTAGACTCACTTCCTACGACATCGATCCTCAAGCGCCGAGTCTGGACGCCAGCAACATCTTGGTTGATATGGAGATGGAGGGAGTCCTGCAGACGGGCAGCCTCGTTGCAACACGTTTCGGGAAACTTTTTGGTGTGATCACTGATGCGACCGACATTGAAGCAGCAAACTGGGCCATGATCGCCGCCGGTTTTTCAACGGCTGTGTCCGCGACAAATCCCATCCCCGGTTCAACGTTCATCGGATTAACCGACGCCATCGCCGTTGGGGATGAGGCCGGATCCGCGATCTATTCGTTCGGTGTCCTTCAACCAGAGATTTCCACGTATTCCCTTCTTGTGATCGACGAAAGCGCGCCTACGGTTTCCGATGCGACAGAAGTCCATCTCTCCATCGACAACCCAAACGGAGTTGTCATTTCCGTGTCCGGATCATACATCCACAACTCGGAGTCGATTGTTTATTTACCGACGATACTGAAGCAAAAACTGGTCGGACAGGAAACCTTGATCGATATCAATCAGGTCGCCAACCTTTTCAGCGAGGATCCAGGCGAAATCAACAACATCTCGCTTTCGTCGGATGGTTCAACCATCGGGGTGATGACCGACAGCAACCAGGTCTCTGGAGACGGGCCGACTTTTTTTCATATCGACGCAAGCGATCCGACAAGGATCAATCGACCAAACGTAGGGAACGATATTTTTTATTACGAACTTCCGGGGGGGTTCCTCAATGGCGAACCTCTTGAATATTTCGGCCTTCAATTAACGGGAAACACCGCGACGGTCGTGGGCGACAATACTGGGAACCCGGATGAACCTGCCCGCATGGTGGTCATCGGGTACAAAACCCCCGCCGGTTTTTCCGACAGTACGGTGGTATCGTTCAAGTTGACCGACCTGGAGGGTCAATCGCCACTCGAGACCCTTACCCCCACCGAAGTGGGACCCACAGAGACAGTGATACCCACGAACCCAGCCACTGAGGTTCCTCCCACGCCCACAGCGACCGATACACCGTTGCCAGTCGAACCCGAAGTCTCTATTCCGATTGGCGTCTCCTTGGGTTTGGACTTATCCGATGAACCTCTCGTCGGAGACTTTGCGGCGGTTCCCATGACTGACGTTGAAGGGACGAGCGCGGGAGTCTGTGTGGTTAAGGTTACACCGACATGGGATCCGGATTGGTACAGCCAAATTCCGCCCGCATCGGGTGGACTTCCGCTTCCCAACCCCTTCCGCCTCGACCTTCCGATACCACTGATCAATCTGGTCCCGGGCGGATTTACTCTGACCGATTTTGATCCTTCCTCCGACGATACCCCTGAACTCTATGTGGCGGGGGGTGTCTCTGGAGGTTCGCTCTCCGCGGTGGCGCGGCTCGGGATCGAATCAAACCTGACCACAGGAGATCTAACAGAAGGCGAAACGAATTTGGATTTCAATGAATTTGACATTGACTCGAGCATTTCCTCCCAATCTTCGCTCACTGACACAGCAAACGATAGCATTTTCATAACCGAAACCGAGAGCGATTTGAACCTGAGAATTCGCGCCATTGACAACACTTCCACAACCCCGTTTCTTGAGACCGCGACATGGTCTTTCTCCCCTGGGGGGCAAATTCAGAAGGTGGAGACGGTCGCACTTAACGATGAGATCGCGGTTACCGCGGTGCAGCATACCGGCTCAATCGGTGAAGAAATCAACTTGGTCGCGTCGAATATCAATTTTCCAGACCTATCCGTGACGGTGATCAATGAGGGGAACGTTGCCGCTGTGGCTTTTGACGGGTCGGCCTTTGCGGAGGATAGTGGGGAGATAACCATTGGCTTCGATTTAGCCATCACCTACACAGGACTCGAGAAGACCCTCATTCCTGGAAATGCCGTCTTCGAACATATACTCTTTGATGATACCGCGCGGACTGTGACCGATAGAACCCAGATCGACCTTCCCGGGAATCCCATCGAAAAAGGAACAGTTGTGACGACGAACGACGTGGGCGATCCGGAGTTCCGCAAGGTTTTCGTGGCTTTGGACAACAACATGGTCTTTGTCTACGACATTCCGTCCAAAGCCAGCAAACAATTGGATGTGAACGGGTTCGCCAGTCAATTCGGCCTCACTCTAGGAGACATTAACGGCATGACCAGGTCCCCCGATGGCAAGTCCGTAGGGTTCGTCACAAAAGGAAACGAAGCGACCGGCGATCCACCAACCATTGCCATCATCGACTCCGAAAACGCGGAGCTGTTAATGGAAAACTTTTATGAACTGGAAGACGCCGGCGGCGCGCCGCTGCTCAATGGCGATCCGGTCGAATGCGATGGTCTGGCGATGACCGATAACACAGCGGTCGTAGTCGGAGACAACACGGGGGATCCGGATGGGGGCCCTCGATTGGCGGTGATCGGGTACAATCTTTCAGCCGAATTCGAAGGGGAGGAGATGGTTTCGGTGCCATTAACCGCCTTCGATGAGACGATCCCGACTCCGACTCCCCCAGGCGAGACTCTCACTCCCACTCCGCCAGGAGAGACCCCGACTGCAACCAGCATGTTCGCGAAACATCCTGAATTCGATGTGAATGGAAACGGCAAGATCGATGCTGACGATCTGATCTGGTTCATGAACGATTGGATGAAACCGGTTCAAAAATAGATTCGATTCCTCCTGGGTCAAATCGACGAAGATTGAATAGGAACGATTAGGGGTTCGAGAGAGCACCACTAAATATCGGCTGAGCGGATTCGATTGAGAAGGTTTCGCCTTCTTCCAACCCTTTCCCCATCACTTGCATCACGGAGTCATCGTAACGCTTCGCTTGTCCCCAGCGTGCCGCGATCTCCGCATTTGCGGGTTCAATCTTCGGGAGATCCCCCTTGAAAATGAACTCCTTATTGCTCCCCCTGACATCACCTGAAAGTCTAAGAACCAATTCATTCTCATCTCGATAGCGACCATAAAGTTCGATCTTACCTCTCAGGTAAAGATCGCGAAACCATAGGGGGTGTGAGTTCTCGCTGGGAAGCCCCGAAAAGTCCATGACTACGTTCATGAGGAGGGGAGTATCGAGAAGTTTCGTCAAACGGGTCACGGAGTTGGGTGCGGTCTCGGGAAATTCGGCTCCCTCCGCGAATCCTTTGTTACGGTAAGAGAGAAAGTGGAGGAGATCCCGGTTGCTTTTCGGCCCCATCGCGAAGGTGTGAATCGAGGCTCGCTGATCGTTTTGCGCAGTCAACCGATTAATCAGCTTCGCACTATCTTGTAACCCCGCAGTCGGAAGACCATCGGTGAATAGGATCAGTTGGAAAGGACGGTCCCCTTTCGGGAGTGACCCGACAACCGAGGAGAGTGATCGGTAGATATCGGTCTTCCCCGATGTATCCAGACCCCTGATAAACTCTTGTGCCCTCCGGATAGTATCGGGGTTTACGGGCCAGAGTCCAGAATTGAGCGCGACGATGTCTGCCTTGAAAGCAAGAATGTTGAATCGGTCTCCTTTGCGAAGTCCCGCAAGGCTTTCAATAATTCCGCTCTTAACCTGATCGAAGAGGACAGATTCGATACTCCCAGAAGCATCGAGGGCAATGATCAAATCCTTCGCCATCGGGCGGATTGCTTCGGCTTTCTCGTTCGGTTGGATTTTGACTCGAAAGAATCCGGCTTCCGAACTCGGTCGATGCGCATCGATCTTCACCTCGAGGTACTCATCCCAGTTCATAAAGTCATCGCGCGCCTCGATCACTTCGATTGCCTCAGGTTCAACTGGGTCCGGGTAGGCGACCTCAATCTCCTCGGGGAGGTCGATGGCAAATTCAGTCGCGGGTAGGTCGACTTTTTCTTCGAGAGGAGCGGTAAAAGGTTCGGCTGGTTCAAGCGCCTCCAACTCGGTTAAGGCCGGGAGGGGTGGGAGACTGGGCGGGGCAAGAGCAACCTCAGGCAATGTCTCAGGCGCATTCGGTTCCCAAACGCGGAGATCGGGTTGAGGTGCTTCAACACGCGGAGCGGGGATTTGAACGACTGCGAGATCGATTGGGGTCTCTGATCCCGACTCCTGTTGGTCTTCAATTTCCGGTAAGGGTAGACTTCCTTGAGAGGTGTCCGGAACGATCTGTTCGACCGTCGGGATCGACCAGTCGGTATCGGGTTCATCGGGTTGAGGGAGATCCTCCATCGCTCCCTCCTCCGTCGCCAACCGAAGTCGGTCCTCTTGAAGGATCTTTTCGATCTCCATTTGTGCTTCCAGGTCAGGAATCTGAAGATCTTCAATCATTCGAGCTTGGAGCAATTTCTCTGGCATTTTGGGTAAGGCAGAGGCCCCTGGATTCCACAACGTCCGATTCAGATAGAAGGCCAATCCGGAGTGTACCAGCAGAGAAATCACGAGGGCCAGTGAGAGAAAGAAGGTTTGTTTCCGCATCATGAATTCGACTCTTTACTCGTTCGGGTTTGTCTTCTAGTGCCAATGAACCTTTTTGGCTGAGTTCTTAAGGAATTCATTTCGGTGCCCCAGACGATTCTACTGTGTCAGGAAGCTCTGCTAAATCCTTGGCAGCCTCCGATTCTGGAAAATCTCTCAAAAGTTCCTGTCTAAGGCTCTTTGCTTTTTCGGTCTCCCCCAGTTTCTCCTTGCATTCAGCGGATTTTGAGATCGCGAGTGGAGTAAAAACCGGATGACGAACGAGGATACTCGGTTTGGCATAAAAACGGTACGCGGCGTCGTAATCCTCTGATTCGAAAGCGAGGTCACCCGCTAACAGATAGATTTGGGCCTCGAGAGCCGGATCGGCTACTCCCTTCGATTCAAGGAGATTGAGGGCCGTCTCCGAATGCTTCCGCGCCTCGTCCGATTCCTCCGTCTGTTTGGCCGCTATCCCCAACCCAAGGTGAATCTCTGGGAGGTGGCGGCCTTCAGGAAATTCTTCGAGTACTCTCCGATAGGCATTCATAGACTCGGGATACTTCTTAGCCTTCCGAAGATT
>JAJDBZ010000047.1 GCA_029261095.1 Candidatus Omnitrophota bacterium
GGAGTTTATTTCCATCTCTGGAATCGATCATGATTACCATCTAAAGGCGACCTCTCCCTGCATCGATTCAGCAACGGGGACCACACTCACACACGGCCTTGACGGAAGCCCACGCCCCGTCGATGTCATCGGAACTGGCCACGATGGCCCCGGTACCTTCGACATGGGTTGCTACGAATTCCAACTCAAGCCAGCTGATTTTAATTCGGATGGGTATGTGAATAGCACGGACCTTCTGATGTTTCAGGAGGAGTGGATGCGGGAGGATCAGGCCGCGCAGGAATAGATTCCAGCGGTAACTATACGAAGTCGGCTTTGCCGACTGATAAACGCAGTCCCGGAAGGACATGGCATGGTTAGCCCAGGGTTTCAACCCTGGGCGACTCTCAGAAAATTTCGCCGGAGTGCAACTCCGGCGCGAGCACCGGAAACAAAAAAGGCCGCTCCAACGAGCGGCCTTTTCTTTCATAATTGTTTTGATGTAAGAGAGTTTACCCAGCTAAAGCCAATTGCTTCTTCTGGGCCTGCTTCCGTAGTTCCGCGTTCAACACCGCTTTTCGCAGACGGATCGATTTCGGCGTGACCTCAACAAGTTCGTCGTCGCTGATCCACTCGAGGGCTGCATCGAGACCCAGCTTCCGGGGAACCTTGAGACCGGTGTCGACCTCTTTGGTGGCGGAGCGGTGGTTGGTCATTGCTTTCTTCTTGGTTGGGTTGCAAGGCATGTCTTCCGGGCGAGAGTTCTCTCCGACCACCTGACCCTCGTATACCTTTTCGTTGGCCCCGATCAGAAGAGTGGCGCGTTGCTGAAGGTTTTCGAGTTGGTAACTGGTCGTCTGACCTGTCTCCATGCTCACCAAGGAACCGCGCGCTCGCGAAGCGACTTCGCCTCTCCAGGGTCCATACCCGATGAACCGCGAGGACATGATCCCCAGACCACGCGTGTCGGTGAGGAAATCGGTGCGATACCCAATGAGACCGCGAGTCGGAATTTCAAATTCCAAACGGAGCACTCCGGTTCCCGGGTTCTCCATATGTTTTAATTCGCCTTTGCGTTTGGCTAATTTCTCAATCACAATTCCCTGGTAATCCTCGGGGACATCGATGATCAGTTGCTCCATCGGTTCGGTGGTTTTTCCATCTATATCGATGTGAGTAATGACTTCGGGTCGGGAAACACAAAGCTCGTTGCCCTCCCGTCGCATCTCCTCGATCAGAATCCCAAGGTGAAGTTCTCCACGCCCCGAGACTTTGACTCCATCGGCGCGGCCGAGATCCTGCATCCGAAGAGCGACATTGGTTCGGAGTTCGCGTTCAAGGCGATCCTTGATCTGGCGGAGTGTCATTGCATTCCCCTCATCGCCCGCCAATGGACCATCGTTGACCAGAAAGAACATCGAAACCGTCGGCTCTTCGATCTCAAGAGGTTGCAATACTTCGTCGCAATCGACATCCGCAAACGTGTCACCGATTCCAATCTCGGTGGGACCCGCGATCCAGACAATGTCTCCCGCGCTGATCTCATCGACTTCAGCCCTTTCGAGACCACGGGTCTCCCAGAGGTGAACCGACTTCTCGGTCCCGATAGAAACCACATCCCAACCAGCCTCGAGGTTTCCGGCTTCTTTCCACGCAGTCATGGTCTGACGGAACTGCTGCCCTTTCTTGAGCCTTCCACGAAGAACGCGCCCGCAGGCGATACGCCCGATGTAATCGTTCCAGGCGATGCTGCTGATCTGCATCAAGAAAGGTCCTTCCTGATCGACATCCGGCGGTGGAACCTTTTCGACGATGGTTTCGAAGAGGGCTTCCATTCCCTCATGGGTGTCCTTCTCCAAATCCCGAACCAACCACCCGTCGAGGCCCGAACCATAAAGAACCGGAAAATCCGCTTGCTCGTCATTCGCGCCCAGTTCCAAGAAAAGGTCAAAAGTTTTATCGAGAGCAGAGTCGGGTTGAGCATTGGGGCGATCGACTTTGTTGACGATGACGATCGGTTTTACTCCCAGCTTGAGGGCGCGCATCAGGACGTATCGTGTCTGTGGCATCGGCCCCTCGTTAGCGTCGACCAAGAGGAGGACCGAATCGACCATCGAGAGAACCCGCTCGACCTCGCCTGAAAAATCCGCGTGACCAGGCGTGTCTATGATGTTGATCAGATAATCGTTCCAGTTCACTGTGCAGTGTTTGGAACGAATGGTGATCCCGCGCTCGCGTTCGAGTTCGTTGTTGTCCATCATCCGTTCCTCGACCTGTTGGTTTTCGCGGAAGAGGTTCGCGGAGCGAAAAATGGAATCGATCAGGGTGGTTTTACCGTGATCGATGTGCGCGATAATCGCGAGGTTGCGGATTTTATCCACTGGAGTCATGTTCTTAATCCTTAAGCTTCCCACCGGGAAAATCGGGACGCGGGGATCGCGTCACACTACCTGAATTCCGAAGCGCTTCCCCGGAAAACTCTCCCCCGGAGCATCGGTCCATTCACAGAAAAAACCGGGACCGCCCGTGAGGTGGGGATCCCGGTTCCGACTCGTAGTATATCGGAAATCCTTAGACTGACCATAGGTGAGCAAAAGACTTTCGTGGTTTCTTCAACAATAGATGTACCTGGCTTGATATATGTACCATAAAATGGTACATTAGTGGCATGCAAATCGACCTGAACAAGATCAAGGCCCATTGCCAAGCAAAAGGAGCCACCCTATCGAAGGTGCTTCAGAATGCCGGTGTCAGCCGCAACGCTTTCTATTCCTTGGCGAGAAAAGAGTCCGTCGTGCCAAAATCGATTCTCGAGATTGCGGACCAGATTGGAGTGAGCGTTTCGGAAATACTCAGCGAAGCTCCTTCCCCCGCTGAAAGAATGAAAGAGATCGCGGAGGAAGCGAGTCGAATTGTGTCCGAAAATCCCGAGGCGGATTGGGACAATGTGCGGCACTCTTTGATTCTACTGGACGAGAAACCCATCGAACGGTTGAGGAGGTCTTTGCGCCGTGGGCGACAGCTTGATATTCGGTGATCGCGAGGCCGAGTTCCTCAAAGAACTCCTCAGACAGAAGGTCGAATTCATGGTAGTCGGATTGTCAGCGGCCACACTCCAGGGTGCGCCGGTAGTGACTCAGGACATCGATCTTTGGTTCCGCGACCTAGAAGACCTGGGGATAAAGAATGCACTCAAGAAATTGGGTGGAAGCTACATTCCACCGATAGGTGCCCATCCGCCTCTTTTTGCCGGAGATGCAGTTAAACTATTTGACATCGTCGTTCACATGCATGGGTTGGGAGAATTCGATGAGGAGAAAAAGAACACCCTCAAGGTCTCATTGGGGCGTTTTAAGATTTCTGTTTTGAATCTGGACCGAATCATCAAGAGCAAAAAAGCCACCGGTAGAGACAAGGACAAAATAGTCATGAAGGTTCTATCCGATGCGTTGTTGGCGTCTCAGAAGAGGAAACCGGCTTAACCTCCATCACCACCGCATCACCCCATACTCCCGAATCGCCGACCCGCAGGGA
>JAJDBZ010000461.1 GCA_029261095.1 Candidatus Omnitrophota bacterium
TAACCGGTGGGTATGGAAACCATGTGGGGGTGATCGCGGGGAAATTTAATTCCGCACCCCTCCCTTGTTGGGTGGGGGGGGGGGAGGGTGAAGACGCGCAAAGACGTCCAGATTACCCCCACCTAACCTCCCCCAGCCAGGGGGAGGAACTAAGAGTCCCGAGAATTACATGACCCCGGGGACATCGCTGGAACGTGGCTCGCGCCTCGTTCCTTGGGACGCATCTGCTTCCGATCCGATGTGGGGGGGGAAGCGATGGGGGTTTCTGGAACGAGCGAAGTCCGCGACGGGTTAAAACCGCGACGCTACTCTCACGAAACCCGCACCACGGGGGGTGCGGGTTGGGTGGGGTCAGGGCCTGCAGGTTCGAGAGTCCCTTCTCGAACCGACTTGCGCACGAATCCCTTCGTGCTGTCGCTCGCCGAGAGTTTGAATCGGGGGAAATAGCGGGAGAGTCTATATCGCAGGAAAGGATTCCTGCTTAAGGTGCGCCGAGAAGGGATTCTCGGCGCAGGGAGACAGCTAGGATCGGTGTGAAAACTTTGTCACCTCCCACTTACTCACATCGGATGAGAATCCGATTTGGGGAGGAACGAGGCGGAGCCACGTTCCAGCAACTTTGGGAGAATCGTATTGCCCCTACGCCCTCAGCACCGCCACCCCATACTCCTCCAAAAAACCATCCCGTGTCACCAAGGTCATCCGATCTTCTTTCGCTTGAATCACAAGCATTCGGTCGAAGGGGTCGCGGTGGTGGAGGGGGAGGTCTTTCACAGCGGCGGCGTGGGTGGGGGTGATGGGGAGGAGTTCGAATCGACAGGTGGCGATGGAATCGAGGAGGTTGTCCGGGGTTTTGAGTTTGCCGAGGGATTGTTTGATCGAGATCTCCCAGATGCTGGCGGCGCTCACGTAAACCGCGTTGTTTTCGTCGGTCACCAACTTCCGAGCGTTGGGATCGAGACTCGGGTCGTCGGAGAGACACCAGAGGAGGGTGCACGTGTCGAGGAGGAGGTTCACTTCGCCTCCATCCCGAAAGCCTCCGCGATATCCTCGGGAAGTTCATCGAAATCCTCGGCGATCCGGACCTTGCCTTTCCAGACTCCGAGCATGCGAGGCCCTTCCTCCTTCGTATAAGGGACCAGTTTCGCGACCGGTTTCCCCGCCTTCCCGATGACAATCTCCTCACCCTCCGCAACCCGTTGGATCAATTTTGAGAGATGAGTCTTTGCTTGGTGGATATTGGTTATGGTCATTTCCGTACCTCCCCAAATTATGAACTAAGTTTAGTTTAGTCTACTATATGAGTCAAGGATATCCCGCGCAGCGGAGCTGAGCATTGGAGAATAAAACGAGGGACATGGACCTGTACGTTAAGAAATCAAATATCGGATCAAAAGAAAGGGCATCACCCCGGAGGGGGGAGTGTGTGTAAATAAAAATTGGAATCGATCAGCAAACCATAGTCCAATACCTGTGGATCAAGATTATAGGTCCTGCGGTTGGCTGTTGGGAGGCTAATCCCAATCCAGAAACCGTCCCCTCCATATTTGTGAATGACTCCCGGGCTTCGGGTCCCGTTAGTGGCCGAGTAAGTTTTCACATGATTTCCGCCATAAGCACTTTCGGTGGTGACATGGGCATTGGTCGCACGGAGTTCAGGTTCGCTGTTTTGGGAAGGACCGCTGCTGTAAATAACCCAAGTTACCATACAAGAAAGGCATGGAAACGTTCCGGTTTCGATTCCCCCCGACTCGTAGGTTCGGTTGTCGTTATCCGACGCTCCATAGATCGTTGTCCCGGCGAATGGATCTCTCGGAACACTCTCGATGTAGGCGATTGGTGTAGTGAGCCAATTATGCCCCGCCTCCACTCGGTTACGGAAGTCGATGTTTCCTTGGGTTCTTGTGGGATAATAATTCCAATCCAAATAATAGGCCTCCATCGCGGTGGTCAACGTACGGATTTCTGCCCGTGCGCGCGCAACCCTCGACCGGACCTGCGCCTCAAGAAAGTTTGGCAAAGCAATGGCGATGAGGATCAGGATGATGGCGATGACAATTAAGAGCTCGATCAGGGTAAAACCCATCCTCGGCCGGTGATTTGGAGTGCGAACCAATGACGAATGATGCTTGCTGGGTAGGTGGACGGACTTGCGAAAAATCATTTTCGGGCCCCTTTGGCGGATTTCGTTGTTGTTCCGATTCGATCGCCTAGGTAAAACCAACCATCATTTTCTTTAACCGATTTAGGCGTTGCTACTCTATCATGAAAGCGCTTTCATGATCAACGAGAAAAATCACAATGATCGGTGTCCTAAGGATTTCTGAGCATGACAAGTTCGATACGGTGACCTCTATTTCCGACAGATATAAAAACAATTCTGGATATCGTGCGGAAGTCGTTCAATCTCAACTGACTTGAAACCGGCATCCGCAAGCATTTTTTGTGCTAGTTCAACCCCCCACATGGTGCCGAGACCCATCCCACCCATCGCGAGAGAGACAGTCATACAGTGCATGGTGGAGATGGTGTAGAGAAGGGTTCCGAGCGGGTGTTCGACATTCTCCTCAACATTCGTATGGGCATCGATGTCCTGCATCAGATAGACGCCCTCCGGTTTGAGGGCGCGCTGGATGTTACGCAACAGCGCATCGGGTTTGGCTTGGTCGTGGACCGCGTCGAAGGTGCAGACCAGATCGAAGCGGTCGACATCCTCGAATGTGGAAGCGTCTTGATTCACAAAATGAACATTCTTGTTCCCCAGTTCCTTTGCTTCGGCGGTGCCGTACGCAATGCCCTCCTCAGAGATTTCGTACCCGACGAATCGGCTCATTGGAAATCTTTTGGCCATCATGTTTAGAGCCTTCCCGCGACCGAAACCGACATCGAGGACGTCGATGCCATTCTCCATTCTTTCGGTCAAACCGGGGACCAAAGGAAGGATGGAATCGATGAGCGCGGGGAGAACCGACTGACCACTGTCAGCAGCCATGACCTCCTGAAAGCGGGGGAAGTCTGAATAAGGGACCCCGCCCCCTTTCTCAAAACTTTCCACCACTTTGTCTTCGACCGTTCCGAGTATCGAAAAGTATTGGGCGAGAGCGGCGATGTTATCGGCTCCGGCCGACCGGGTGAGCATGGAGGAGTGTTCGACCGGGAGACTGAACTTCTTTGTCGATGGATCATAAAGAACCACTCCACCGGTCAGCATAGCTCCGAGCCATTCGCGAACATAACGTTCGTTCAATCCTGACTTGGATGCAATCTCTTCCGAGGTGGAGGGCGGTAGGTCTGCTAGAACATCGAAGAGCCCGGTGCGGTGACCGATTGACATCATGAAAGCGAGCCCAGAAAGGTTGAGCATGTCCATGACTTTCTGACCGAACTGGTCTGCTTTTTCAGGGTCAATATTTGGATTGGGAATACAATTGGTACACATGAGCGGTTCTCTCCTTTGTTTCAGAAAGTTAGTGGGCCGCGTTGGGCAGTAAATGGATCTCGCGATAATATAGTCATGAATCCGCCTCTCGCAAACAAGAAGATCTATTCTCTACATAGATTTGAGTTCCCCCTTGTTTCTGGGGGCGAAACAAGCAAGATCTCTGGACCTGTTAGGATCTGTCGCCTTTTTTTAGAAAGAGTTTTTTGAGTTGATGACCTTTATCCTTCTCGTTTTCGGGGGAGTTCTATTGGTGGTCGGTGCGGAGTTTCTCGTGAGAGGGGCCTCGAATCTGGCGACTGCGATTGGGTTATCCCCACTGGTGATCGGACTAACCATTGTTGCCTATGGCACGAGCATGCCCGAGACCGCCGTGAGTGTGGCATCGGCTTATAAAGGAAGTTCCGAAATCGCGTTGGCCAATGTCCTGGGGAGCAACATCTGCAATGTCCTCCT
>JAJDBZ010000462.1 GCA_029261095.1 Candidatus Omnitrophota bacterium
TTGACACTCCGGGATTAGAGATTTGAATATGCTATTCGGGGGATGTTATGAGTCCGTTTCAACGGACGCCTCTTTGTGTAGCGACGCGGTTTTAACCCGGCGCGGGATGGGTCGTTCGGTAAGATTTCGATGAGACGAATGAACCTTTCGGAGCCGATCCAAGCCCGCCACGGAATCAATTCCGTGGCTACACAATGAGCCGTCTGTTAAAACAGACTCCGCCCTCATCCTACTCCGCCAAAAACTCATCCGCCCCCACATCGACCGAGCCTTGAGTGATGCGGTGAACCGGTCTCGCCTCGGAATCGAAGTCATAAAGCGGCGCCCCGAGATTTTTTCCCTTGTTCACACAGGGGGAGCCGGCGGTCAGCCGATAGGATGATGGAACAAAAAGTGGTATGGCCCCATCGGATGCATCGACTTCCTCGGTAAAATCGCCCCAGAGGGAAACTTGGTTATTGTTGACTTTCGAGACGATTCCCCAGCTTTCGCCGACGCGCAGCGCGCCACCGACCGCTCTTTCAGCGGGTGCATTGCTGCCATCCAATTCGAGCGCGGTCATAAATCGACCCGCATCGTATGAGATCGACTTGGCGGTTCCTTCCCAGGAGTCGGGTTCGAATTTAGCGTCGGCATCGAAATTCTCACGACCTCGCAAGGAACCGGGAATCTCTCCATTGACTTCAATCTCGCCACCGGCTTCCTCGTGCTGAAAGACCCCGCCCTCGATGAGGCAATTAAAGAAAACAATATTGCCGCTTTGCACATTGACACCCGTTTTCCCGTTTCCCGAAACGATGGCGTTGGTGAGGTAAACCGAACCCTGTTCGATGGAGACTCCATTTTCCGGTTGATCGCAGATCGTGTCGTTGGTGCAAACCAGTTCCCCACGAGAATCGGCGATCGCTCCTCCTTTGTTGAAGGCGAACAGGTTGTTGGATGTATCCGCCCAGGAGTCGACCGCCACGAACCCGGTCGACTGATTCCCGATAATCCGGTTCCCATTTAGGACCGCCGAACCGACCTTGCTCAGGCGGACTGTCGAACCGCCCTTCCCGCCCTGCGCGTTTCCGACAATGGTGTTGAAAGAGAGGGTCGGGCGCGAACCCTTCATCACATAGATGGCCGCTCCATCGTCATCGGATGTGTTGCGAGTCAACAGGTTCTTCTCGATGTGCGGGGAACAGTGGTACTCGAGATAGATCCCGCCCGCGTCGCCGCGACCGCCGGCATGATTTTCGAGGAGGACATTTCCAACGATACGAGGGGAGGAGGAGTGGCTGCAACCGATCGCCCCTCCATTACTGCTGCGCGTATCCTCGTCTTTCTCGCCGATGACATTGCCGACAAAGAGGTTCCCTTCGATCCGAGGCGAGGAGAGGCTGAGACAAAGAATCCCTCCTCCATTGCCGACCTCGGTTTTGTTCTTGGAAAAAGTATTGCCCCGAACAATCGGCGAGGAGCCGATCAGCGCGATCGCTCCGCCGCCATTTCCTTCCTGATGCATCGTGTTCTCCGCGTTAAAATCGGCGGGACGGATCGTTCCGTTGTTCTCGAACACATTGTTCGTGATCTCGGGAGAGGCGCTTTCACAAAGGAGGCCACCGCCAAACCCATCGGTGCGACCGCGCGCGATCGTGAACCCATCGATGCGGGAATCGTTCGCGCCGATTAGCACTCGCTGTTTGCCTTCTCCATCCAACACCGTTTCGTTGGCCTCGATGTCCCGGGTCCAATCCTCGGGGGAGTAACCTCCAAAGAGGTCGACACCCTCCTTCATTTGGATCGTCTCTCCCGCGTAGGTCCCCTTGGCGACCAGAATCGCGACCCGTTTACGCGAGGTGGGCGTCGCTTTCGAGAGTGCCTTGGCGACAATCGGAAATGGCGCCGACTTCGTTCCATCCGCCTTCGCCCCGGCCGAGGAATCCGCGGCTACATGGATTACCTGACTATAGTCTTCCAGCGAAACCGCCTCGGTCTGGGGGCCGTAATCCCCGGACCATCCGGTCGAACTGAGTGTCAGTGCGAGGGTCCAGACAAATGCACCCACCCGGACCCACGTCCAAGTGAGAGTATGACCCCTTAAAGGTCTCCATCCAACATAAAAAAAAGTCATTTCCATTCATCCTTTGCGTCATTCAAAATCGATTTGTACCGACGAGACGATCGGCGAGGCCGCGCTGTTCTTCGTGTCTAATATCGCCCGGTACTGGATCCAGTCGGGCGTCTCCTCGAAATCGAGATCGGTTTCGGAATCCGTGAAATAGGTTCCGACTCCGCCGGGGCCGCGCCACTTGGCGTCCTCAAGGCCATCCTCCGAATCGGCGGTCCGAACCTGAAATCTGACCGAGGTCAATCCTGGAGTTGCGCCTGTCCAAATCAGAGAGGTCGGATTCTTTCCGCCGCAATCATGGGCCGAAGAGATGTAATCGAAGAGATGACTCCGATCCCAGATGTGGCCGATATCCGTTCCGGTGTCGTAGTGAACACCTTGGCTCGGGATGCCCACCCGGTTTTTTTCATTGAAGCCATCGGGACCGTTGAAGTAGAGAAACGAGTCGGTGAAGTGATCGCCGAAAACTCCGACTTCGTCGGTGCTGCCGTCCTTTCGGTGGCACCAGAAGAAGACATCGGTGTACCCGTCGAAGTTGAAGTCGCTGATCAGACCCCCCGCTCCACCATCGGTGGGGAGTTCAATCCGACGATCCACATCGAACCCCTCTGCGCCACCGAGTAAGACTGAGGAATACCAGGAGCGACGCCCCTCCCCTTTATAGTAAGGGCAGAGAATGTCGAGCCAGCCATCGCCATCGACATCGCCAATATTGGTGGTCTTCGCCTTTAGATCGAAAGTTTTGGAATTCTCCTTCGAGAACTTCGCATCGTCGTTTCCGTAAAAAACCTTCAACTGTTCGCCGGCGAAGGCGATATCGAGATTCCCATCCTTGTTGAGGTCGGCGACTTCGGGAGTCCCCGTATCCTCAGCTCCGGTGATGAATTCCCGGCGGTCATCCGAGTAGTTACGAGTCCCATCGCCGAAGAAGATCGAGGCGACCGCGTCCACCGTTTTGTCGGCGCGCTCCTGTCCGCAAACGAGATCCAGGTGACCGTCGCCGTCGATGTCGACAATGGTGGGGGCGCGTGTACGGACAATCGGCACCGAGGTTCGGTCGGTGGTTACATAACCCTCAGCGCTCCCCCAATAGATCAACATTCCAGGATCGGGTCCCTCGCTGCCGGGAGCGGGGAAGTAGTTGCTGGTGATGAGATCGATGTAACCGTCTTTGTCGAGGTCGCCTATCTGGACAGCGAGACCCTTGTAGACGGAGACCCCGGTCTTCCGCCAGGGGTGAAACTCGTTGTTGTCGTTCCAAAAGATCTGGAGTTCGTTGGCGAGACGAGTCACCTCGCCCTGGTTGATCATCAGCACATCGACCTGGCCGTCGTCGTCGATATCGGCAAACGCTTGCTCATACGCCTCTCGGCCCAGGAACTCGACTCGGTTGTCTTTCGAGTAGTGTCCGTTTTCATCGCCGAAATAAAGATGGCAGGGGTCATAGTCTCCCCGCGACCGTCCCATCATCGAGGTGACCGCGAGATCGCCATGACCGTCGCCATCGAAATCCGCGACCGCGTTGCCCTGGGCGCCGTGCTCGTAGATCGGCGTCCGCTTGGTGAGAGAAAATCCATCGGGGCCGTTCCAGTAGATGAATGAAGGAACCTCGTACGAGTAGTGTTCTTGAAAGTTGTTGACAAACAGGTCCACCCAACCGTCCTCGTTGAGATCCGCCGATTTTGCTCCCCACGCCCCAATCGTCTGAAAATCCTGACGGTTGTTCGCTGAAAAACCGTCTTCGGATCCGAAATACAAGTAGGAGACAATGAGGCGGTTGGCCAGTTTCGGATCTCCCGAGAAGGAGTGTTGGTGGTTGGTGAAAAAGACATCCGCGAAACCGTCCTGGTTGAAATCGGCGACCGCCGAATCTTTTGAGTTATAGGTCTCGAAGACGATCCGGTTGCCGGCCGAGAACTTTCCCCCGTCGCTCAGGTAGGCGTAGGACTCCTCGCCTCCTTCGTTGGAAAAAACAATGTCCATCGAACCGTCGTTGTTAACATCGGCAATCTCCGCCGAGGAGGGTTGGTTGGTCGGGAGTTTCGCGAGACGGTCCCCGGTGAATCCGTCCTCACCGCCATAGTAAACGAACGACTCGGAATCCTCCTCGGCGTTCGAGAAAACCAAATCGAGCCAGCCGTCCCCATCGAGGTCTGCAGTGGCGACATCTGTCGGCCCGAGAGCGTCGACATCGGTGAAATCCTCACGATCGAATTTCCCTTCGCGGTTCCAGTAGATTTTGGAAGGGGAGCCCACCGCGTTCTTGTCGCGGTACTCCCAGAAACCTCCAGCCAGCGCGAAGACAATATCATCCCAGCCGTCCTTGTTGAAATCGCCGATCGCCGCGTTCTGACAGTTCTGGCTCGGCAGGAAAGTCCGGCCATTAAAAGGACCGAAAGCCCAGCCTTCATCCCCTTTTGCTTTCGCTTCCTTTTCGCCCGCCCCCCAATAAACCGCCGAATCCATTCCGGTCCAAGTCCCGTTCGAATAGTTGGATACGACCAGGTCCATGTTCCCATCCTTGTCGAGATCGTGCGGAGTCACCCACATAGGGCCATTAACAGGAACATAACAATGATCCTGGATGCTGAACTCTTTACCGTTCCCCCAATAAATCGAGAGATCCAACATCTCCACTAGCGGGTGCGAATTCACATTGAGGATATCGATGTAACTGTCGTTGTTCACATCGAATCGATTGATCGTTTGAATCCGTCCCTTGGCCGAGACATAAGTGTTCGCGCCGCTATCCCCAAATGTGCCGTCGGAAAAATCCTCGAACGAATTCTCGATCCAGGCGTCCGACGCAAAAACCTTCAGTCCCTCCCCACAAATGGCTGAAACGATGATACCGAAGATAAAAATGTGTCTCATGGATTTTCCTTCCTTTTGCTCGAAGACGGGGGCTCCGTCTAAAATTGGTTTTCTTTCATTCCTCTATGTTCGCTAACCCTACAAAGTCTCTTTCGGGCTGGATGAGTGGAGTCCCTTTAGTGGACTTCGTGTGGTTAGCGCCGGGTTTTAACCCGGCGCGGGCTTGTCGTTCTTCAACGGCTTCCAATCAAACTCTCCGGGTCATCGCGTGGCGGATTACGCATCCGCTAATCCGCCCTACTCCAATCCCATCGCGTACAAGTTCGCGTTCTTCATTTTGAACCCGAGCGTCACCGCTCGATCCCCCAAATTCGCGAGATCTTTTTTCCATTTGACTTTGGCGTCCAAGGAATCCTCCGAGATCGGTTCGCAGTCGTCGTAATCGAATCCCTCGATCGGCGCGCCTTTTTCGTTGAGGACCGCCACAAGGACTTCGCCTCCCTCGGCGTCGACATTGAGGGTCAATTGTTCGCCGGACAACTTCACCTTGGGTGTTAGCAAAGATCCTTCTTCTTGGCCCGCTTCGCGGGCCACATACCGATCGCGTTTCATGGTAACCAGACCGATCTGGCGTTCCTCGAAACGGTTCACCTTGTGCCCACTCTTGTAACCGCCGTAGTACAGATAGACCTCGTCATCGACTGGCACCTGTTCGTCGATCCAGGCGTGAGCGTGATCCCATTCCCCCTTCGTCGGATGGGGATCGAAGAAGTGATCAGTGTCTCGAATCCAAGTTTTGCCATCCCTCGTCCAGGCGAGCGACGTGTACCCAACCCCGTAAGCGTCCGGCGGGTCCGGGGGATCGTCAATTTTCAGATCGTCGCGAAGGACTTTCACCATGCCGATCAATAGGTCGCCACGCGCGAGGTAACCGTCCATCGCGTAAAACTGGGTTTCTCCAGAATCGAGCTCGGGATGGGGAAGAACGACATACCGCGCCGGATCCCAATTAAGGAAATCGTCGCTGTAACTATGCATGGTGATTCGCCTTCGTCCCTCCCAAAATCCTCCCTCGCCACCGATCGAAAGCGTCGCGAGATACCGCTCTCGGATCGGGTCGAAATAGATCCCGTTGATGTCGTGGCTGTGGCGGATGACCGGGTAATCCTTGAGGACTGTCCAATCGATTCCATTGGGGGAAGAGGCGATCATTAATCCCCCATGCATATGCCACCCGTACTTGAATCGAGCCTCCGGGATTTCGAAATCCGGTCCCTCATCGATGACAGCCACTCCGAATTGGATGGGCGCGGGGTCCTCGAGGATCTTGTGAGGACGATCCCAACGAATGCCGTCGCTGGATTCCATATAACCGATCCGTGACCTCATGCTGTTGGAATCCGTCGTGCGACTTCCGTACCAGATCCGAAACTTCTTGGTTTCGGGGTCCTGGATGATCGACATGTAAGGCTGGAAGCATCCATCTTCCGGTCCTGTTACAACCGGGTTGGGGATCTTTGGATTACGTTTGGGTTTGTTCACCACGCGTTTCACATTCTCCGTCTTGACGATGAGGTAGTCGTCGATAAAGAGATGAGGACCCTTTTCCAGAAGAACGGTCTCCTCGGCCTCCGGTTGTTCTCCCGACTGATAGATGAGGGCGTGATCGCGAACCACCGGACCCTGACCCACCTCACGGACACTGTCGGGGATCTCCACTGTTTCCTCGGAATAACCAACATCCGTGAGGAAGCAGCATAAGAAAACAAGGAATCCGACGGAGATGAAAGGTGAGCGTTTTGGGTTTCTCATGATGATCTATCCTAATTCCTCATATTTGAGACCGAGCAAATCGGCCATTTCCTTGAGCACCATTCGGACATCCTCGGGGAGATCGATCCCATCCTGGAGGGCGATTCTTCTTTTGTCGCACTCCATCTCGCCGGGAAGGAAAATTCGCTCCGATCCCTTCGCTTTGGGGGCATCGTGAATCTCTTGGATCAAAGATTCCACGCGGCCGTAAAAGTTCGGAAGGGAGGTCATCGCCTCAACATCGAGGGCGATAAAGGCCGCCCCGTGATTGGTGTGGGTGGAGGGATCGTCCTTCATCCAAAAGCCAACGTTGTAAGTCATCGCCGCGCCGGTCAGCAACGCGGAGAGGGATTCGATGAGGAGAGCCAAGCCATAACCCTTGTGACCGGCCATCGGTTGCAGCGAGGCTTGGTCGGGGAAGAGGCTGAGGTCGGTGGTGGGCAATCCATCCGGTCCGACTATCCAGTTGTCCGGAATCGGTTTACCGAGTTTCTGGGCGGCGTATACCTTTCCGCCGGCGACCGCGCCGGTGGAGATGTCGAGCATAATTGGATCGGCTTCCCCCCCCGGGATGGCGAATGCCAGCGGGTTGCTACCGGTCACCGCTTTACGCGAACCCGGAGCCGCGACTGTCGGCCAATCATTGGCCATCGACAGACCGATCAATCCTTCATTGGCCGCCAGCCAGGAGTAATACCCCGCCGCCCCATAGTGGCAGCTGTTAAAGACCCCCGCGTAACCGATACCCGCCGACTTCGCTTTCTCGATTGCTTTCCGCATCGCGAAGACCGAGGTGACCTGACCGAGGGAAGAACCGCCATCTACCAATGCCCAGGCTGGCCCCTCCGAAGAGACTGTAGGCGGGTTGTCCACACAGAGTCCGCCCCCTTTCAATCGACGGATGTATCCCGGGAGAAGTTTTGTCCCATGAGTGTGGACGCCCCAGGTTTCCGTGGTGACCAGTGCATCTGCGGTGATCTTGGCGTCGTGCGCCGAAACACCCACACGCATCATCGCCTCGATACAAAACCGAGTCAGCGATTCAACACCAATCCGTCCCACGAGTTGTTCTGTCACGATTCGTTCCTAATACTCCTTTGCCGTATACGACTTTCTGAAAGAAGGAAATCCAACCCTGTGCCATATTTCCCCTCTTGAAGGGAGAGAGGCGGCGCTTAATCGGGCATTCCACCTCAAAGCGATGGAGATTCTTGCACAAATTTCGACTTTGTGCAAACGTTTGCATAAGGAGATTTATCATCCTCTCATCGGGCTTGGAGGTAAGAAATATTGAAAGTTACGACAGCCGAAGAACTCAAGGGATTATGGGGCGCGATTCCGACTCCATGGTCGCGGGAGGGAAAGATCGTACGAGAGACCCTCGAAATCAATATCGGCCGATATGCTCAAGTTCCGTTGGATGGGGTCTATACCACCGGTAGCGACGGTGAGTTCTATGCAATCGAGCGAGATGAGTTTGAAACACTCGCTAGAACTTTCGGTCGAGCCATGGAAAAGACCTCAATGGGCGCGGCGATGGGCGTAACTTGGAGCCATACCCAGGGAGTGATCGATCGAATGAAGATCGGACTCGAACATGGCATCCATGCTTTTCATGTGGCCTTTCCCTTTTGGATGCCGCTCGCGCCCTCAGATATCCCCAGGTTCTGGGAAGACCTCGCTACCCAAGTGCCGGAAGCACGGTGGATTCATTACAACACGCCGAGAGGTCACAGAGTCCTCCATGGCGCGGACTACGCTAAGTTGGCCGCAGATTTTCCCGATCATTTCATCGGCACTAAACTCCCATTTGATGAATCGTCGGAGATCGTCGATTGCATTCGATCCGCTCCGAATGTTTCCCACTTCACGGTCGAATACACTACAGTCCCTGGGATGAGGGTCGGTGCTCGAGGAACATACAGTTACTGGGCGAATACCCTCCCACATTGGACGCGTCGCATGACGGATCTTTGTCTCGAGGAGAAATGGGAAGAAGCGATGGCGATGCAACAAAGATTGCTCACCTGGGAGGCGAAGTACACAAAACCACTCCGCGATGCAGGTCACTTACACGGTGTCATTGGAAAAGCCCGGGGAGCCTTATCGGGCTTCCTGGAAGATACCGGCTACACTCGCCCTCCATACTATCCGGTCAAAGAGTCTCTCCTTGAAGAATACAAGGCGGCATTCGCCGAGTACTGGAAGGATGAAACCTAAGAATAAGGTCTTCCGATCCCTTGTTCCATTACTGGGCTACAAACCCTCCATCAACAGAGAGGATCGACCCGGTGACAAAATTTGAAGCATCCGAGGCCAGAAAGATCGCTGCTCCCCCAATCTCCTCGGGTTCGCCCACACGACCTAATGGGATTTTCTCACGAAGCATCGCCATAACTTCAGGCTTCGCATGCGCGGGTGCATTCATGGGTGTGTTGAACGGGCCCGGGCAGATGAGATTTACCTGGATGTTGTATTGCGCCCATTCCAATGCGAGTGACCGGGTGAGTTGCAAGATCGCTCCCTTCGATACCGCATAGGCCGCCTTACCATTGGACCCGATCAAAGAATAAACGGAACCGAGGTTAATGATCTTTCCCGATTTTCGCTTGGCCATGTGCCTGCCGACCGCTCGGGAGAAATACATCGGACCGCTCACATTCACATCGAGTTCGTAATGCCAGTAATCGTCGTCGGCCTCCAACATTGGATCTTTTCTTCCATAGCCTGCGTTGTTGACCAATATATCCACCTTGCCTAATTCGGTGATCGTTCTCTCGACCATATCTTCCACTTGATCTTTTTGAACGACATCCACCTCAAAGGCTTGAACTTTTCGCCCTGTCTTCTCACGAATCGCTCTAGCGGTGTCCTCCACTTCGTCCTTGTGACGGCTGCAGATTGAAAGGTCGGCCCCCGCTTCGGCCAAGGCGATGGCGATTGCCTCGCCCAAGCCCTTGCTCCCCCCGGTGACAATGGCCACCTTCCCCTTGAGATCGAACACTTCTAGACCCATCTTTGCTCACCTCAACTCCTCAATCTTATTCACATCCGCTTCGCTCAACGGAAGTCTCACAGAGCGCCCCTCGATCATCGAAAGATACCCACCCATGATCATCTCCACCGCACGAAGAGCTTCCTCTCCGGGAACAGGCGAGGGCCCATCTTGACGGATACATTCCGCGAACGCTTTATGGAGTCGACGGTGTTGGGCGTACATGTCCTCGGGTTCTGGAGTAGTGGTTGACTCCTCGAAATTTGGTTCTTTCCGGTAAGTTTCATGGAGATTCGTGCGGAAGATCCCATTGCCCCGCGCCGAGAAAAGAGAGCCCTTTGTTCCGCAGATTTCGGCTCGTTCCTCCGCCTCGGGTGTCAGCGTGTCGGGGTGGACCGCGTGCTGAGTTCCTCCGACCTCGATCATCCCGAGTCCTCCTTTCGAGAACCGGAAGATTCCCAGAGCGTTGTCCTCGGAAAGCCTTGGCCCCCCTTCTCCATACTGGGCGATTTCACAGATGACCTTGACCGGAAAGTCCTGAAGGAGAACACAAAGAAGATCGGCGTAGTGCACCGCCCAATGAAGCCAGCGGCCATGGCTGTAAACATATTTCCAATCCCACCACTTCTCACTCGACCAGAGGGTTGGTTGGTTGGGAAGATTGTGTGTCAGAAAGACCTTGTAGATTTCCCCGAGGCGGCCCTCTCGGATGAGATGCAGGGCCTTTTTTTCCGCTTCAGCGAACCGGCGCTGGTGGCCGACACACAGTTTGACCCCCTCTTCCTTGGCTACTCGGACGATCTCCCGACCCTCC
>JAJDBZ010000463.1 GCA_029261095.1 Candidatus Omnitrophota bacterium
TCTAACTTGAGTAATCCTAATACCTTATCCTCACTAATACAGGAGGGCCCGAGAGTGGCTTCCGATCTAATGAAAAGGGCGACGTTCCTTTCCGCTATCATTATCACACTTTGTGCGTTTCCAGCACTCACGTTTGGGCAATCGGGTCTATGCCCAGATGATATGGCTCCGGGAATCGATGGGGTCATCAATGACGCGATCATCGTGGACACGACATACACTGGTGGAACCTTTGTCTTCGATCCCGTCAACCCAGGTGAAGGCGCAATCGCCGCCGGAGTCACTGTGACCGTCACAGGGCCCGCCACCGCTACAACCACCTTTCTCGTCGAGCAGGGCATCAATTTCGATGTCTTCGGAACCCTGATAGTCGAGCCGCAGGCCAATGTCCGTTTCATTGGGTGCGGATCATCCGAATGGGGCGCACTCAGATTAGTCCCCGCACCAAACCAGGATCCAAGTATTGTTCGCAATACAACTCTCATAGGTGCGGGTGGCCCTGCATCGTTGCAGGGCGCGGGTGTAAACGCCAGTTCTTTTCCAGGCCTCGACAATCGGTTCCCCCAGCACTGTGTACGACTGGGGCGGGGAACTCACACCGTAATGGATTGCTCTTTCCAGGATATAGCATCCGGAGCCATCGCTTTAATGGCGAACCCCAATGACGAATCGATCGTCGATAATCTGATCCTGCCACTCAATACACCGGATCGGACCGCGGCAATCGGCTATTCAACCTTCGGTAACGACAAATTCATGATCGTCTCTAACCTCGATCTCACATTGTCTCCGACCGGAAGTATCGGATCTTTCTATTTTCCACAGACCACACTCTTCAGCACCTCCACATCACTGAACATCCTCGATGACATTAATGTCTTTACCGGTACAATGGCCTTCGGGAACGACGAAGAGGTTGGAGCGTTCAATCTGGACATCTTGGGGGGGCTCAACATTGACCCACCCAATGAAGTGATTTTCGACAGTTTCGACGATTCTAGCACCGCACCTCAGTGGGGGGCATTGAGGGTTCTATCCGACACGCCAGCCACCATAAACAACGCGACATTCATGAGGGCAGGCCACCCCTTTAGCCGGGCGGCATCCGAGGGTGGAGACCCAGGATTCGTTAATCTTGAAATCAATGGTGAAAGTGTCGTATCGGAAGGGGGAATTCAATCCCTCGATGGTGCCGTCGTTGGCGGCGCAACTGTCACCGTGGTTCAGCCGGCTGAACCCTTCTTTCAAGGACTCCTGAATATCGAGGGTTTGTTTCCCTCATTCACTCTCGGTGGAGAGGGTCTTTGGTTGGATAATGTGAGAGCCATCTTTCCAGCCGACAGCGATATCGGAAACCCAGAACCATTCACAGCAGATGGCCTTCCAATTGGGGAAAGAACTGAAATCGATGAGTTTGTTATTTTCTCGGGAGCTCAAATTTTCATTCGGAGTATCCTCGATCCCTTGTCCATGGTTGTAGACGGTGGCTTTGGAGAAATCGCAACCGAACCTGAAAAAACAAGCATCACCGATGTGACTGCGACTCTAGAAGCGGGTCTCCGTACCGTTAACTCGGCGGCGGAATTCACTTACCTGCGCGATGTGATCAGCGCCACCATGGAATTCTTCGAGACTGCGATCAATGCACCAACCCTTCCGGACTCAATTCCTCCGTACTCGTTGCGTCTCTCCTCAGCCCCACATTCAGTGAATAATTTGAAATTCAGGATGTATGGTGGGGTCCCCATTCTTCTTGAGGCGCCGGTCGTCCAGAATATCGGGTCTCTGGATATCCTACCCGGAAGCGACAACCCACCCAATCGATTTCGCGCAATCGCAGTCGCGACTTTGGATGGTGAATCGACCTCTGTAATCGAAGGCGGAACCACCCGGATCCGACCAAGCTCCGACATCGATTACTACTACTTCCCCCAAACCACTGTCTTCACAAAGGACGCCGCATTCATCGCAGATGCCAGTGTCGAAATCGGACTGGCAGATGAAGCCACTCTCAGATTCTTGGGAGACACCGACGTTAATGGAACGCAAACCCAGCATGTGAGAGTATTTTGCCCCACCCCGGATGGCCGTTGGGGGCGAGTTGAACTCGTCAGCAACACCCCAGCGATTGCAAATTATCTGGAATTGGTAAGGGGAGGCGAATGTATTCTACTCCCTCAATTCCGAGGGACTGGAAGCGACCGCGTTCTTGCGAAGTTGGGAGAAGTGTTCGCGCCAGGTGCGCCTCTTTTGCTGGCGGGGGGAAGGCACTCGGTCTCAAACCTCATCGTCGATGATTATATTGACATGGTTTTGATTCAGGATATCGCAGTTGAGCCAAAATTGACCGGGACTTACCGTATCGTTAACCCAGGCGAAGATGCATTTCGAGCTATCGGTATTTTCGATCTAGGTGAGGACCGAGAAACGCTGCCTCTCGTCTATCCCAAGGATACCAACCTCGTGCCGCCTACCGTCGTTTACGATCCCCCCGAAGGGCCGCTCCCTTACCTCTTCGATCGCGATTTGATTGTGCCCAATCAGGTCAATGTCACCTATCAAAGCGGTGCCAGCCTCGACCAACAACTTCAAATCATGTTTCAGAAGTTCGAATCGATTCAGACCGACCCCTCAGTTTCCTCCAACATTTATACCAACAAGTGCGAGCTTGTTGTCGAGGGGGGATTTAATGCTCAAGGTTCGGTCCAGAACCGCGTATTGTTTTCATCAACCGATCATGTGACTAAGAGATTTGTAGCCCAGGAAACGGACATGGGTGAAACTGATTTCAAATCCCTTTTCTCCAAAAAGGGAGTCACGTCCAAAGACCTCGTGGTTAAACTCGCCCATGGTGAGAAATCCCAGAAGTCATCGAAGGGCGTTGGGAGTTTTCCTCCAGGTTCACAGGACTGGGCTGGACTCTATTTCCTCGACGAATCTGATGATTTGAATTCAGAACTAAAAGGCGCTGAGGTTCGTAACTCGATTGTTGGCATTACATTCGAGTCCTCTTCCCCGAAACTGACGAGTTCACTCATCGAAAATTGTTATGGGAGTGCGGTCGTCTGCCGTAACCGCTCCAATCCCTGGATCGAGGATAACACTCTGATCAACAATAATCTCGGTGGCATCCTCTGCCAGAATAATTCTTCGCCCATCATTTTGAGAAACAATATTTCCAGTAATCCAACGGCGACGGGAATTCATTGCGTTCAATTCTCTTCTCCTATTGTCTCGGAAAACCAAATCCTCGGAAACAACGTGGGAGTCATTATTCAATCTGGATCGACTCCAAACTTGGGAAGGGTACCAGAAGGGTCTCAGGACGACCCAGGGTTTGAATTGGATGATGGTAGGAACATTATCTCTGCGAACAATAACAGCCTCGGGATCGTTGTTAATGTCTTCAACGACACGCCGAATACAATCTATGCCGAAAACAACAGCTGGGGTTCCAACGATTTCGTAGCGATCGATGCCACCATCATCGATGACAACGAAGCGGGACTGTTCCCATTCGCCAATCCACAAGCGGGTCCCGTAGATTTCATTCCGCTTTTCCAGGAAGCGACTCCTATTCCAACAGCAACGAATACCAGCGACGGTCCAATCGCGACAGAAACTCCACTTCCAGAAGGATCCCCCACCGCCACCAATGTCGTGGTTCCACCCATCGTCGTGACTCCCACACCCACTCCGACAATCGCGCCACTGCCCGCACAGATCGTCAGCGACATGACCTTAAGCGGTAGGGTGAGAATCACTCAGGACACGGTTGTCAAATCGGGTGTGACGCTGGAGATTCAACCAGGAACGAAAGTCTTGATTGAGGGTCCATACGGAATAACCGTCGAATCGAATGCCAGAATTCTGGCTAATGGTGAACCGGACTCTGAGATTTTCTTCATCTCGGAGGTTGACGAGTTTTGGAAGGGTATCACCGTCCAGGGGCCAGATTTCGGGAATGCCTCGGCCAGGTCGGACTTCTCCAACTGTGTCTTCCAGAGAGCGGGCATCGCTGCTCTTACTCTAACTGAGGTCGTTTCCGAAGTGACTCAATG
>JAJDBZ010000464.1 GCA_029261095.1 Candidatus Omnitrophota bacterium
GCGTTCAGCAGTGAAATTCCGTTCGATATAACGACGGCAGGAATCCCGGTCAATATCCCTAATGTGCGCAACCCGATCTATGGCTTCATCTGCCGTGTTGGCAAGATAACCGTTTTTGCCGTTTTCAATGAGCTCGGGCATACTCCCTTTGTTAAACGCGATGACGGGAGTACCGCAAGCCATGGATTCTATAATGGATAGTCCAAATGGCTCATTGAAATGGATGGGGTGGAGCAACGCATACGCGTTACCGAGCAACTGATTGCGTTCAGTGGGACCAACGCTGCCAACATAAACTACGTCGCTCTTGTCCACGAACGGTTCGACGTGCTGGCGATAGTAAGCGTCATCTTGAATGATTCCAGCCAGTATCAACTTTCTACCACATGCCTTCGCAATTTCAATCGCCTCCCGAGTTCCCTTATCGGGGTGAATGCGACCAAAAAAGAGAAGATAATCTTCTGATTCGGGTTGAAAATCGAATTGCCGAATATCGATGCCGTGATAAATCGTTTTGATATAATCAAGTTCCGGAGAACGGTCGGCATCGCTAATGGAAACATAGGACACATTACCATTGTATTTTTTATAAACCGGTAGAATCCCAGGCGATGAAAAGCCATGAATAGTTGCAACAACCGAGGTGTTCACCAAACCGGCGTAGGTCAATGGCAAAAAGTCAAAATGATTATGAATGATGTCAAATTCATCCGCACGTTCAAAGACCTCGGAAATATGCAGACATTCCCAGACTTTGGGATCGATCGAGTCGTCTTCTTCATATCCCCGCGGGCAAATCGCATGTAACTTACCCGTTGTTTCAGAATCGCCGGTTGCGAAGAGCGTCACTTCAAGACCTTCTGCCACAAGACTCTCAGTCAGAAGAGAAACCACACTTTCCCAGGGACCGTAATGTCGAGGAGGAGTTCGCCACGCGATCGGTGAGAGCATTGCAATGTGCATAAAGACTCCTTTGATCTAAATCATTGATTTGACGGTTGGCGACGAATGCGAATGGCGCTCATAAGGGGGAGGGTAGTGGATGCGCCGCGTATTTCATCTCGGCCAGGGAAAGGTGGAAGGCGAGTGACGATTCCGCTCCCTGGTTCTCATTGACCCGATCGCTGTGCAACCCGTCGCCGCAGCCACCGGTGCCGGAGTCATAAATCGGGAGGCCAAGATCATTCCGCCCTAAAAACCACTCGAAGGCGCGTCTGGCCTCGTCCGACCATGTAGCATCCTCCGTTGCACGGAATGCTTCCAGACACGCAGAAACCATCGCCTGTGCTTCCACCGGTTGTTGGTCGAAGTCGGCGCGGGCGCCATCTCTGACGTAGAAGCCATTGCTTCCGATAGGCCTGAAGTGGCCTGCTTGCGTTGTTTGAAGCGACACCAGCCAACGCAGAGATTTTAGTCCGATTTCCAAGGCTTCCGGGTCGGGCATCCACCGACCGCTGAGTATCAGGGCCTGGCAGAGGCGGGCGTTGTCATAGGTGGCGCTTGGTTCGAACCAGGGCCAGTCTTCGGTGGCGCAGCTTCGCCAGAGTTTCACCAGATTGCCGGTCAGCACCTCACGGGCAGCCTTTGCTACGGTGCAATCAGGAAACTCGCGCAAGTATTCATGGAGGCCGAGCAGAGTGAACGCCCAGGCGCGCGGTGAAATAAAGGCCTCCACGGCGGCCAGACCGTGCCCGAAAAGATCCGCGGACAACCTGCGCCGCCCCTCGTTGCGGGAACGCGCCGCGCCGACACCCACCGCCCAAAGCGCCCGCCCATGACTGTCCTCACTACCCACCTCCTCCAGCCACTGCCGCCCGTGGCTCATGAAGTTGCGGAAGAGTCCTGTATCGCGATTCAACGCAGCCGCGAGAAACGCGAGATAAGTGGTGGCTAGGCCCTCGAGGTTTTTCTCGGGGGAGGCGCCGACTAGGTCATCCAGCAGGTTGGCCAGAATGAACGCCCTTGCGTTGTCATCGACGCAGTAGCCATGGTGAAAATCCGGCACATTGAAAATGGCATGCTGAAAGATTCCCGTGCCATCACTCATACGCACGATGTGGTCCAGCCGCAGCAGGGGCAAATCATAGGGGCGGCTGGCGAGGGTCCAATCGGCAAAAGCTGTGCGGGGCGTGGACTTGCGGTCGGCGCACGCATGTTGAAAAGACTCCAGATAACGCTCCGCCACAGAGGGCCAGATCATTTGGCGCCCAAGATGGTAGGCTTCCTGACGCGTTTTTTCCATGCGTTCAGGATGGTCGAGATACTCACACACACCTTTGGCGATGGCCCCTGGGTCGCTGAATGGAACGAGAATGCCGCGCCCCTCAGCTAGCAATTCCTGGGCGTGCCAATACGGCGTGGAGACCACCGCCTTTCCCGCACCGAACACATACGCCAGAGAGCCAGATGTGATTTGTGCCTCTTCGAGATAGGGCGTCAAGTAGATGTCCGTCGCACCGATAAACTCGGTCAGATCATCGAGCGACACAAAACGATTATGAAAAATGACATGCTCCCTCATACCGCGCTCTTCGGCCAGTCGCTCCAGACTCAGCCGGTAGCGCTCCCCTTCACGGGCCA